>CAMTGL010000021.1 GCA_947071955.1 uncultured Plesiomonas sp. | reverse complement strand
GGCGACCCAACTCGGTAAAGGGGGCGACTTTTAGCGCATCCTTGGTCTCAATCTCCGTCACGCCTTGATCGGCATACTTGTCGAGTAGGTTGGTGAGCACATGCTGGGCGGTCTCATTGTATTTGGTGAAGTAGTTGCGCTTTTTGACGTTGTCCGCCCGTTCACGACGAGTCAGCGGTGGCTGATCGTATACCACATGGCAGATAAGGTCGAACGGGTCCATATCCTTGCCCACCTCTTCTTGCAGCACATCCCACAGCACCCCTGCCTGAGCCAGTTCGTCCATGATGGCTTGCTTGCGTTCAGCAGCTTGCCAGCGTCGGGTAAAGGCATCAAGAGTAGCAAATTCCTTGAGCAAGGTTTTTTTGGTGTAATCCTTGAATGATTCGGTCACTAGCTTGCCATCGGCATCGTAATACTGCACCCGCTCGGCAATCACGCTGACTGCCACGCCGTTAACATAATACTTACTGACTCCTGGCTCGGGGTCACCCAACATGCCTTCGGCTTGACCGCCGGTACCACTTTGCCCCTCGCCATTTCCCGTTGTGTAGCTGCCAGGTTCTTCATTGACCCCAGAGACAAGCGGATCGTCATTATCGCTGGGGTCATCGGTTGGCTGTGGGTCAGTGCCGTCGATAATATCGACCAAATCATTATTTGGATCGTTGATGTCTTCCGGTGTGACCACTATGACACGCTCTGGCTCGCCATCGAAACGGGCGTCGGCAAACAGCTCGGTGGCCTTTTTGAAATCGAGAATGGTAAACCAGAGCTTGCCGTATCTATCGTCGATACGGGTACCACGGCCAATGATTTGCTTGAACTTGGTCATCGACTGGATGTTTTGATCCAGCACCACCAGCTTGCAGGTTTTGGCATCAACGCCCGTACTCATCAGCTCGGAGGTGGTAGCAATCACTGGATAGGGCTTTTTCGGGTTGATGAAGTTGTCGAGTTGGGCCTTGCCAAGGTCATCATCGCCGGTGATTTTCATTACATAGCGTTCATCCTTGGCCATCTGTTCTGGGTTGAGATTGACTAACGCACGCCGCATGCGGTCAGCATGATCAATGTCGTTGCAGAACACAATAGTCTTGGCCATCGGGTCGGTTTTCTTGAGGTAGTTGGTGATGGTTTCGGCCACCAGCTGAGTACGCTCGTCGATCACTATGTTGCGATCGAAATCCTTCTGGTTATATATACGGTCTTCAATCAGGTTACCCAGTTTATCCATCTGCCCTTTGGTAGGACGCCATCCCTGCAGATCAACGTCGATATCAACCCGTACCACCTTGTAGGGGGCCAGAAAACCATCTTCTATTCCCTCTTTGAGCGAGTAGGTATAAACCGGATCGCCGAAGTAATAAGTGCTGGATACGGTTTCGGTCTCTTTGGGCGTGGCGGTGAGACCAATCTGGGTGGCGGATGAGAAGTATTCGAGGATCTCGCGCCAAGCACTGTCTTCAGCGGCACTGCCTCTGTGACACTCGTCCACCACAATAAGATCGAAGAAATCAGGGGATACCTGCTTAAAGGCTTTTTGTGACTCTTCCGGCCCAGTAAGTGCCTGATAGAGAGCTAGGTGAATCTCATAGGCAGGATCTATGGTACGCCCACTGACTTTGGTCATGGCTGAACCAAAGGGCTGAAAGTCATTACTCTTAGTCTGATCAACCAGAATATTGCGGTCGGCCAGAAATAAGATGCGCTTCTTGGCTCCTGCCTTCCACAAACGCCAGATGATCTGGAATGCGGTATAGGTTTTACCGGTACCAGTGGCCATTACCAGCAATACCCGATCTTCACCTTTTGATATGGTTTCTACGGTTTTGTTAATGGCCTGCAACTGATAATAGCGAGGAGATTTGCCGCTGCCATCCGAGTAGTAGTCTTGGCTGATAACTGGCAACTGAGCCTGAGTATAGCCTTTCCAAGTGCAGAGTTTGTCCCACAGCTGATTCGGGCTTGGGAAGTCCTCTAGCGTAATCTCGGATTCCAACTTAGCCGGATTAGTCTTGTCGTGGAAAACGAAGCCATCGCCATTGCTGGCAAATACAAACGGCACATCCAACAGACGAGCATAATCAAGCCCCTGCTGCATGCCCTTGCCAATCTCATGCCTGTTGGCTTTGGCCTCAATCACCGCCAGTGGCAAGCCTAACTTATGGTAGAGCACGATATCGGCCGATTTGACCTTCTTGCGTGCCGCCATCTGGCCACGCACAACCACTTTGCCATCCCGCAGCTTCACCTCTTGGCGGATCTGGGTCAGGTCATCCCAGCCCGCAGCCTTGATGGCGGGCAGCAGGTATTTGGTAATGATGTCAGCTTCGGTGAGAGTTGTCTTGTTTATGGGCGACACCGTGCACTCCTGTTTGAAAGAGAACTAGTGGTAATGTTCTCATGAATGTGGGATGTATGGGAGAGTAATGAACCCAAAATTTGAGCAGGAACATATCTGAAGTATTATTAAAAAATAAACATCAGCCCCGTTCACCCAAACCATGTTTACCACCGAGAACTTGCAAGAGCGTCAAGTGTTACATGAAACATTAGTTACTTGTTGCCATCTTGAGTGTCTAGGAGTGCAAAGTCAGAGAGGATGGTGTGTAAGCGAGCATAATCGGTAAAAACAGAGAACTAAACCGGTCATGCGTCATGCAGTGAAAAAACGAAAAAAGCTTAATAATGCCTTCGCAAATACGCAGAGTAGCGTGGTGACAAAGGCATTGAAAATGTGCTGTTGAGAGCTGAAGTTAACCCGCTTGTTGAGCTAACGCTTCTGGCAACTTCTCTTGATTTTTAATGCTGCTCAGTTGCCCTTGAGTATCAAAGGTTAACACCAGCGTTTGCTGAGTTGGGTTTTCATGCCCTTTTTGCTGGCGGAAAATGTAATACCAAGTATCACTTCCGAAAGGATCATTTAGCAGCGGAGTTCCAAGTAGGTACAGCACTTGATCTTTGTTCATTCCCTGCCGAAGCTGAGAGACATTTTTTTGCTCTAGATAGTTTCCCTGGTCTACATCAATTCGATAAACCACTTTTTCTACCGTAGAGCATCCGGCGGTGAGCATCACCAGTAAACATGCCGCAGTGAGTGTTTTACAGCGCATAGTCAGTCTGTGTTCCTGTAAACGAATTATTACTGATAATAATCAACACTCGCGCCAAAGTAAAAACAGATGTGTAATCCGTGTGTCTGGATCACGCTGCTAACAGCTCGCGCGCGTTGGCAAGCGTGTTCTCTGTGATTTGGCTGCCACCGAGTAAACGGGCAAGCTCGTTTAAACGGTCGTCTTGATTTAGCAGTGTCATATGGGTTTCTGTCATCTGCCCATCGGTATATTTACTCACAAAATAGTGGTTATGTCCGCAACCTGCAACTTGTGGTAAGTGTGTGACACACAAAACTTGGGTTGATTCCCCGAGTTGCCGTAATAATTTTCCGACAACGGCAGCAGTTGGCCCACTGATACCGACATCCACCTCATCAAAAATAAGGCTTGGTGTATCCACTTTTTTCGCGGTGATCACTTGAATAGCCAGTGAGATACGCGATAACTCCCCCCCAGAAGCGACTTTACCGAGCGGTTGTGCTGGCTGGCCAGGGTTGGTGGTCACCGTAAAATCAATCTGATCAAAACCAAGTGGTGTTAGGCGTTGCTCATTGCTGTGTATCTCAATGAAAAAACGGCCATTTTCCATGGATAGTTCAGCCATGCTTTGGGTAATCAAACGGGCTAGATCATCGGCATACCGTTGACGACTTTGGCTGAGTTTCTCTGCCGATTCGAGCATTTGAGCCCAATACTGGCGTTCTCGCTGTTCAAAATGATCGCCATCAACTTCTTGTTCTAATAATAGGGCGAGTTCATTGTGGTATTCAAGGTGTAACGTTGGCAGTTCATCGGGGTGGATATGGTGCTTACGGGCAAGCTGCATAGCTTTGGATATACGCTGTTCAAGATAGAGAAGGCGTTCGGGTTCTAAATCAAGACAATCAAGGTATTGGCGCAGCTCTGTGCACACTTCCTGAATGTGAATGGTCGCTTCATCGAGCATTTGGGTTAACGGTGCAATGCGGGCATCAAGCTCTGCGCACTCATTGACCCGCAGTTGGGCGCGGCGCAGCAAACTTAATACGTTACCCTCATCGGCTTCATCGAGAACCTGTAAAGACTCCTGACTACGTTGGATCAGATCCCCACTGTTAGACAAGCGCTTGTACTCATCATCAATCTGAGAGAATTCATCCTCTGCTAAACCGAAGTCATCGAGCTCTTTGACGTGATATTGCAGCAGTTGTAAACGCGCTTCACGTTCGAGCTTGTTTTTCTCGAACGCTTTGAGGGCATTTTTTTGCTCGCGCCATAACTGGTAGGCGTTACGCATATCTTCTAATAGAGTGTGGTGACCGGCATAGGCATCGAGCAGGGCAAGTTGATACTCTGATTTAAGCAACCGTTGGTGGGCATGCTGCCCGTGGATATGAATGAGTTGATGGCCGAGTTCACGCAGTTGTGAGGCTGGCACTGGTGTGCCATTAATAAAGGCTTTTGAACGCCCGTCGGCACTGATCACGCGCCGTAAAATGCACTCATCGCTTTCATCAAGCTGGTTGTCTTCCAACCAGCGGCGGGCGCTTGGGTTTCCTTGCAGCAAGAAGGTGGCAGAGACCTCAGCGCGTTTCGCATCAGTACGCACCATGGCCGCTTCTGCACGATCGCCTAAGCATAAGCCGAGGGCATCAATTGCAATAGATTTGCCTGCGCCTGTCTCGCCGGTGACGGTCGTCATTCCGCGGTGAAAGTCGATTGCCAATTCACGAACAATGGCAAAGTTGGTGATGGTCAGTTGTGCCAGCATCGGTCAGCCTCTGTGTAAACATCCATGCCTGTATATGTGAACAGTATATACTGCTTTTACATACAGTAAAGATTCAGAGGCGGTGCTGTGTGGTATCGGTTTAAAATAATTTTTTTGACCAACCGAGCTTATTACTCAAGATATTAAAATAATTATAATCTTGTGGATGAATCAACCGCAGTTTATGTGGGCTCTTGCTGATGACAACTTCATCTCCCTGTTGGATTGGCAGCGCTATCTGGCTATCGCAGCTGACTTCCAGCGGGCTACTTGTGCCTTCAGAAAAACGCAGACGAATATGGCTATTGCTGTCGATTACCAGTGGCCGTGCCGAGAGGGTATGGGGAAACATGGGCACCAGTGTAATGGCATCAAGATTAGGCGTTAAAATTGGGCCACCGGCGGACAGCGAGTAAGCGGTTGATCCGGTAGGGGTTGAGATAATCAGGCCATCAGAGCGTTGGGCAAATGCAAAGCGGTTATCGATGTACACTTCAAATTCGATCATGTGCGCCACTTTGCCGGGGTGGATCACGGCTTCATTAATGGCGCTACTGGCGCGTTTTGGCCGATCACCATGAAAAACCTGTGCTTCAAGCAAGAAACGATCTTCGGTAATGTAGTGGCCGGCGAGCACATCACTCAGTTGTGTTTTTGCTGTGTCGGGGTCAAGATCGGTTAAAAAACCCAAATTACCACGATTAACGCCAATCATCGCAACATCATAGCGCGCCAGTATACGTGCCGCACCGAGCATATTGCCATCTCCGCCAATCACCACTGCTAAGTCAGCCTGTTGACCGATATCAGCTAAACTGGCTCCGGTGATATTCGGGATCTGTAGCTCTTGTGCAATCTGGTGCTCGAGTAAGACATCATAGCCTTGTGCGGTAAGCCAATGATACAAGGCTTCATGTGTACTAAGCCCCGTCTGATGACGTGGCCTTCCGACCAGACCGATACAATTAAATCCTTGATTCATGGCATTGCCTTTATCATGCTGGAGTGATGCGATGTGATGGATAGAACGGATTTTACCCTTGAATCACCCGCTTTAGCCCCCATAATAAGCTAACTAGCGACCAGAATGCTAAATCGCGGAGACATTATGAATCAACAAGAGAATCAGACCCAAACTGAAAACACCGAAAACCCACAGGTTGATCTGCCTGAGCAAGAGGTAGAGCAAGTGGTTGATACGCGTGATGCGCGGATTGCCGAACTGGAGTCTGCCTTAGAAACGGCAAAAACCAACGAGCGTGATGCTATGCTGCGTGCGCGTGCTGAAGTGGATAACATCCGCCGCCGTACCGAGCAGGATGTTGAAAAAGCACATAAGTTTGCGTTGGAAAAGTTTGCCAACGAGCTGCTACCGGTAATTGATAGCCTTGAGCGTGCGGTTGAACTGTCTGACAAGCAAAATCCAGAGCTGACAGCAATGATGGAAGGTGTTGAACTGACGCTGAAATCACTGTACAGCGCAATGAACAAGTTTGGTGTAGAGGCAGTAGGTGAAATTGGCTCTGCATTTAACCCTGATGTGCATCAGGCAATGGGCATGATTGAGTCTGCTGAGTATCCGGCAAATCATCTGGTGATGGTGATGCAAAAAGGCTATACCCTAAATGGCCGTCTGATCCGCCCTGCAATGGTGATGATCTCGCGCGGTAATGCGGTAGATACACAGGCTTAAAAGCCGGTATACCCGTAATAGCGCCCGATAAATCTTGTCGGGCGTTTGTTTTTATATCGTCTTCCTATTCTCTTTTTCTCTTCTTTGGTCTCTTTATCTCTTTTCTTTTAAATGCTGTGCCTTTCTTTTTACGGTTTTCTCTTCCCTTGTATAAGCTTTATCGGCTTTGGGCTGTACCTCAAATAGCAATGAACGACAAAATCATTACTTCCTTTCTTATTGATAAACAAAGAATTTTTTATTTTTGTCGTAAAAGGCAGACAAAAGCCAATAACAGTGTCGCTAAAAGATGACACGTAAGGTATTGATTTTTAATGTTAACTTAATTATCTCATAAGAGTGTTGTGATATGGAGACAGTTCTGTGAGGAAAATCAGACTGTATTGCAATACGGCTGCTTACCCGCAGTGATGAAAGTAATCATTTAAAATAAAAGCACATTAAAAACAATGGTTTAATAATTTACCTGCAAAGTTGGCATAGCAAGTGCAATATGTTTTGTGTAAACGCTCATCCGCCCTCTTATGATAGCCTAGCTTCATAAACTTTAGGATGATGCAGTTACAAGAGTAATGGTGTCTAACGTCCACCTTTTGATGAGAGTGTAAACTTCATCTACCACCGGACGAAACGTTGAGTGAGACACCACCCGACGTACCACTGCGATAAACAAAGATTTATCATCAGGTACGTAATGCGAAGCCGGATACCAGTCGCCTAATTACGATGAACATCTGTTTTCATCACCCTGTAGGCGTAGATGCGATGGTCTGGTATCCCGAGACCGAGAATATCGGTCAGGGAATGCCCGGGGGAGACCCCGGTAATCCCGTGTTTATTGTCGTCTGTTATATCCGTTTTATGTGATAACTGACGCTCTGCCGCAACTCTTTCCAACAATCTGGCTTTGTTTCTTTCTTATCCCCCGCCTCTCAGGTAGCATTTAACTATCTTAAAATAGTGCCTTTCTGAAACTGATTACCCAGAATTTATGCGATTTTCCCCGCGTTCGTTACGACAACTGGTTTTACTGGCATTTCTGTTGGTATTGCTGCCGCTGTTGCTGTTGGCGTATCAGGCATACCGAGGGCTAGACAACTTAAGCGCCCAAGCCGAATTGCTAAACCGCTCTACACTGGCTGATGCGCGCCGCTCTGAAATGATGAGCAACATTGCGCTTGAGATGGAGCGCAGTTATCGCCAGTACTGTGTATTGGGGGATAAAACATTCGCTAAACTCTACCAAAACCAGCGCGATCAATACCTGCGCCAGTTGACACTGCACGCTCGTGCTTTGCCTGAAAAAGACAATTATGCTCCGCTGCGTGCCAATTTGAATCAGCTTGCTACGCCGTTGTGTAATAACGAAGGGTTAATGCCTGAAGCCTTGGTTCTGTTAGAGCAGTTTGCGCATAATAATAGCCAGATGCTGGAAGCTACCCGCAGTGTCATTTATTCGCGTGGGGAAAAACTGCAACAGACCATCGCCGAGCGTGGGCGCTATTTTGGCTGGCAAGCACTGAGTGTATTTGTGGTCAGTTTAGTGCTGGTGTTGCTGTTTACCGGCATGATTATTGGGCCAGTTAAAGCAATTCAGCGTATGATCAACCGCTTGGGTGAGGGGAAGAAACTTTCTGATATCTCAACACTGCGCGGCCCGCGTGAGCTAAAATCAATTGCACAGCAAGTGGTGTGGTTGAGCGAGCGCTTGGCGTGGCTGGAGTCTCAGCGCCATGAGTTTTTACGGCATATCTCGCATGAGTTAAAAACGCCGTTGGCCAGTATGCGTGAGGGTACCGATCTGCTGGCTGATGAAATTGCGGGCCCGTTGAGCGCTTCCCAGCGTGAAATTGTGGGTATTTTAGATACCAGTAGCCGCCATTTGCAGCGCTTGATTGAGCAATTGCTCGATTATAATCGGCAGATTGCCAGTACACCCGTACAGATAAGTCAGGTTTTTTTGCCCGAATTGTTTGATACGGTGGTTCAAGCCAATAGCCTGCCGGCAAAAGCAAAAAATATGCACACCTACCTTGATTGGCAGGCTGATACCTGTGTCGCTGAACCGATATTACTGGCACGAGTATTAGATAACCTCTACTCCAATGCGGTGTATTACGGTGGGGAATCCGGTACTATCTGGGTGAAGAGCCGCCAAAAAGATCATCGTATTCAAATTGATATCGCCAATACCGGCACCTCCATTCCGAAAGCCGAACGGGAAATGATTTTTGAACCGTTTTACCAAGGCAGTCGCCAGCGTAAAGGGGCAGTAAAGGGAAGCGGTTTAGGATTAAGTATTGCCCGTGATTGCATTCGCCGAATGCAGGGTGAATTGGATTTGGTGCAAAGTGATTATGCACCAGTATGTTTTCGTATTGAATTACCGTTAAGCCCAGAGCATGTCTGACATAATAAAGAAATGGATGTTACGCGTTGTATTGGTCATTCCGCTGCCACTACTGAGCGCATGTGCAGGAAAGCCGACCGAGGCGCTCGCACGCGTTATGCAGCCGATCACCTCATCGGCAGAGGTTGACGATTTTTATCGCCAATCTTGTCAGGCTATCTGGCTGACAAAAAACGGTGTTTCGATCCAGCAAGCGGCATACTGGTTGCGAGTTGCTGAGTGTGCGGATCAAGTTCCACTCAAAGATCGGCGCGAATTTGCCGCGCACTTTTCCCATGCGACTTGGCATGCCACACTGAAAAAGACCTTATTATCACTGCGTGCTTCACCAACACTGACTGAGCGGCGTAAATCGCTCGACACACTCAGCCTGTTGCGCGAACAAGTTCCGTTTTCTGTGCTACCACTGGTGCGTATTTGGCGTGAACAACAAGTTATGCTGATAAGTTCAGCAGATGAGCGGATCCGTTTTCAACGCGAACAAAAACAGCTGGAAAATGACCTTGAACTGGCGACACATCAACAGCGCGAACTCGATCAAAAATTAAAGGATGCAGAGCAAAAACTCTCTCGGTTGATGGATATTGAGCGTCAGCTCTCCACCCGTAAACAGTTACCGGTAAAACCGGTACTGCCAGAGATGAGTGAAGCACTCAAGCAGCCAGAATCTGTTGATACCATTGCTCCCGATGCGGTCAATGCACCTGAGAACAGTACCGCTCCCGAGAACAGCGTGGTTGAAGATAAGCCAGCCGAAGATAAGCCGGTTGAAAAACGACCGGCCGATGTAAAGGAACCCTTACCCGATGACACAGAGAAAGCCGGCCAACCTGCTGCTGGTGGATGATGACCCCAGCTTACTGCGTCTACTTGGTATGCGTTTGAGCAGTGAAGGCTTTCAGGTCAGCACTGCCATTAACGGGCAAGAAGCCCTGCGTGTACTTGAGCGCGATAAAATTGAACTGGTGATCAGTGATTTGCGGATGGATGAAATGGATGGCATGGCGCTGTTCGGTGAAATCCAAAAACGCATTCCTGGTATGCCAGTGATCCTGCTCACCGCACACGGCTCTATCCCTGATGCAGTGGCGGCGACCCGTCAGGGGGTATTTAGCTTTCTGACCAAACCGGTCGACAAAGAGGCCCTGTATAAAGCCATTGATGAGGCCTTGGCCCTGCACGCACCGGCCAGCAGTGATGAGCGCTGGCGTGAAAATGTGATCACCCGTAATGCCGGCATGCTGCGCCTACTTGAACAGGCAAAAATGGTGGCACAATCGGATGTCAGTATTTTAATTAATGGCGCGAGCGGCACCGGTAAAGAGGTGCTGGCACAAGCTATTCACAAAGCCAGCCCGCGTGCACAGCAACCGTTTATTGCCATCAACTGCGGCGCACTGCCAGAACAACTGCTGGAGTCTGAACTATTCGGCCATGCTAAAGGCGCGTTTACCGGTGCAGTCAGTCAGCGTGAAGGGCTTTTTCAGGCTGCAGAAGGTGGCACACTGTTTTTAGATGAAATCGGCGATATGCCGCTCTCATTGCAAGTCAAATTACTGCGGGTATTGCAAGAGCGCCGGATCAGGCCGCTCGGCAGCAACCGCGATATTGAAATTAACGTGCGTATCCTCTCGGCGACACACCGTGATTTGCAAAAAGAGATGGAAAAGGGCGAGTTTCGTGAAGATCTCTACTATCGCCTGAATGTAGTTAACCTCAAATTACCCGCACTCAATGAACGAGCTGATGATATCCCGCAGTTGGCTGCTCATATTTTGCGTCATGCGGCTGAACGTAATAAACCGTTTGTTCGTGCATTTTCCAAAGAGGCCATGAAACTGCTGATGGCTGCCGGTTGGCCGGGAAATGTGCGTCAACTGGTCAACGTTATTGAGCAGTGTGTTGCGCTGACCACCGCGCCGGTGATAAATGAAGCTTTAGTGGAACAAGCTCTTGAGGGTGAAAATACCGCCCTGCCAACCTTTGCTGATGCCCGCAGCCATTTTGAACTGCACTACTTGCGCAAATTGCTGCATATCGCCAAAGGTAACGTTACACAGGCAGCACGCATGGCTGGGCGAAACCGTACCGAGTTTTACAAACTGTTGGGCCGACATGAACTCGACCCTAATGATTTTAAAGATAACTAAAATTTAAAGACAATTAAGTCATCTTTATAACCTGACCTGTCGCCCTGTTGAGTGCATTGTGCACCCTATCTTTAACGGGGAAGACAACCTAAACGCATACCATACGGGGCAATCCTCGAAGTATGCCTGACCTTTGTTTTTGATTAGCTGGATATGCCATGAATTTAGGGCCTGTCACCAAACAACTGAATATCGCCATCGCACAACTGAATATGCTGGTGGGGGATATTGAAGGCAACGCAGACAAAATCATCCAAACTGCCACTGAACATGCCAATACCGGCGCGGATATGGTGGTTTTTCCTGAGCTTGCGCTAACCGGTTATCCACCGGAAGACCTGCTGTTACGGCCTGATCTGATGCTGCGAGTACAAACTGAACTCCAGCGTATTCAACAAGCATGTGCCCAAACCACCGTACTGGTAGGACACCCATGGCATGATGCTGATGCCCTGTATAACGCACTATCGGTCTACTCCAACGGCCAACTGCTGACCCGCTATTATAAACAGCAGCTGCCAAACTATGGTGTGTTTGATGAACAACGCTATTTCCGTGCTGGTCATCAGCCCGCCATTATTGATTTTGCCGGTTACCGTATCGGGTTGTTGATTTGTGAAGATCTCTGGTTTGATCAGCCGATTGATACACTGCACGCTGCAGGCGCAGAGCTGATTATCTCTATTAATGCCTCACCGTACGATCAAGAAAAACCACAGACTCGCCAGCGTTTACTCGAAGGCCACTGCCGCCGTACAGGATTACCCCTGATTTATGTTAATCAGGTGGGTGGGCAAGATGAATTGGTGTTTGATGGCTGCTCAAAAGTCTTTAACCAGCAGGGGGAAGTGACCCACCATCTGGCTGCGTTTGCAGAAGACAGCGCACACATTATCATTACTGATAATCACATTCAGCCGATGCCTACTCTGCCACAACCAAGCAGCCTATTGGCTCAGACCTATCAGGCACTGGTGTTGGCTGTGCGAGATTATGTCACTAAAAATGCCTTTCACGGCGCAGTACTGGGGTTGTCCGGCGGAATTGACTCTGCGCTGACCTTGGCAATTGCCGCTGATGCATTGGGCGCTGAAAACGTACAAGCTGTGATGATGCCGTTCCGGTATACCGCCGATATCAGCGTAGCTGATGCTAAAGAAGAAGCGGAAATTCTCGGTGTTGAGTTTGATATCATCTCGATCGAACCGATGTTTGATGCCTTTATGAACCAGCTGGCCCCGTTATTTGCTGGAACAGCCCGTGATACCACCGAAGAGAACCTGCAAGCCCGCTGTCGTGGTGTCATGCTGATGGCTATCTCCAATAAGCGCCGCCGTTTGGTACTGACGACCGGTAACAAAAGTGAAATGGCCGTAGGGTATGCCACCTTATATGGCGATATGGCGGGTGGATTTGATGTGCTCAAAGACGTGCCGAAAACACTGGTCTTTGCACTGTCAGCCTATCGCAATACCCTCTCATATGTGATCCCGCAACGCGTGATTGATCGTCCGCCATCCGCTGAACTAGCACCGGATCAGGTAGACCAAGACAGCCTGCCGCCTTATGACGTGCTCGATGCCATCTTGCAAGCCTATGTAGAACACGATAAATCCGTTGCAGAGTTAATCGCAATGGGGTTTGATGAAACCATCGTGCGGAAAGTTTTGCGCTTAGTTGACATCAACGAATATAAACGTCGGCAATCAGCGGTCGGCCCGCGCATTACCACACGGAATTTTGGCAAAGATCGGCGTTATCCGATAACGTCAGGGTTTGGACGCAAAAACTGGTAAGGAATCACCATGAAAAAAATCGATGCAATCATCAAGCCATTTAAACTCGATGATGTCCGTGAAGCACTGGCCGATGTCGGTATCACTGGAATGACCGTCACCGAAGTCAAAGGCTTTGGCCGTCAGAAAGGGCACACCGAACTGTATCGGGGGGCTGAGTACATGGTCGATTTCCTACCGAAAGTCAAAATTGAAATGGTGGTGGCTGATGATATCGTTGATACCTGTGTCGATACCATCATGAAAACCGCCCAAACCGGTAAAATTGGTGACGGCAAAATCTTTGTCTACGATGTTGCGCGCGTTATCCGTATCCGTACCGGTGAGCAAGACGAAGAAGCCATCTAAAGATAACAGCCCGTATCCTTATAAACGGCGTGTGAGCACGCCGTTTTCTTTTCTCTATTCCGATAGTCTCACCAAAATCTCCTGCACAACAAAAACTTGGCAAACGATTGCTTTAAAATTACTAACAGGGCTATCGATCACACTTTAAAAACATTAAACTGAATACAGATTAACGGGTATGCCGTCATTTTCAGCCTATCCCTCGACTTAGCTCAAGTTATCAGGAGATGCAGATGTTAAAACGAGACATGAACATTGCCGACTACGATGCTGACTTATGGCACGCCATGCAGCAGGAAGTTGTGCGTCAGGAAGAGCACATTGAGCTGATTGCGTCAGAGAACTACACCAGCCCCCGCGTTATGCAGGCACAAGGCTCTCAACTGACCAACAAATATGCTGAAGGCTACCCGAGTAAGCGTTATTACGGCGGTTGTGAATACGTAGATATCGTTGAGCAACTGGCTATTGATCGTGCCAAAGCGCTGTTCGGTGCCGATTATGCCAACGTACAGCCGCACTCCGGCTCACAAGCTAACTCAGCCGTTTATATGGCACTGCTTAATCCGGGCGATACCGTACTTGGCATGAGTCTGGCGCATGGTGGCCACTTAACGCACGGTTCACCCGTTAACTTCTCAGGTAAACTGTATAACATCGTCCCGTACGGCATTGATGAAAATGGCCGCATTGATTACGATGATGTTGCCCGTCAAGCGCAAGAGCATAAACCAAAAATGATTATTGGTGGATTCTCTGCCTATTCACGGCTGGTTGATTGGGCGCGTTTACGTGAGATTGCCGACAGCATTGGCGCATACCTGTTTGTCGACATGGCGCATGTTGCCGGTCTGATTGCCGCAGGTGCTTATCCAAACCCAGTGCCTCACGCACATGTTGTCACCACCACCACCCATAAAACCTTAGCCGGTCCGCGCGGTGGCCTGATCCTCTCTGCTGCTGCAGACGAAGACCTGTACAAAAAGCTTAACTCAGCCGTCTTCCCTGGCGGTCAGGGTGGCCCGCTGATGCATGTGATTGCCGCAAAAGCCGTCGCCTTTAAAGAAGCGATGGAGCCTGAATTTAAAACACTACAATTCCAGATCGTACGCAATGCACAAGCCATGGTGAACGTATTCCAACAACGTGGCTACAACGTCGTTTCTAATGGCACTGAAAACCACCTATTCCTGTTGGACTTGATTGATAAAGACATCACCGGTAAAGATGCGGATGCCGCACTGGGCCGTGCCAACATTACCGTTAACAAAAACAGCGTACCTAATGATCCGCGCAGCCCGTTTGTGACCTCCGGTATTCGCATAGGCTCACCGGCTATCTCACGTCGGGGCTTCAAAGAAGAAGAAGCCGCACAACTGGCTGGCTGGATGTGCGATGTACTTGATGACATCAACAACGAAGCGACCATTGAGCGAGTTAAAGGTCAGGTGCTTGATATCTGTGCCCGCTTCCCAGTATATGCATAACTGACCGTTATCTGCAGATATCGCCTATTACTATTATAGAAAGCGAGAAAATCCCTCTCTCTATATAAAAGAGTTATCTATATATCTATATAGAACCACTCGCGCAATCAAAGCGCTTCTTTGATGATTAAGATTGCGGATAGATGATGTCAGCAAAGGTAACGTAACGAAAAGCCACCCTATAAACTGAATATAGTGGTGGCTTTTTTATTGGTAAAAACAGAGTTATCCACAGAGAGCTTTGCAAATCCTGTGGGTTAATTGTTGGTATCACGTGCTTAACTTAAGCATTAATTATTTATCATCATTTCAGTGTTTTTTTGTTGAAAAACCCCTTGCACCAAACGAAAAACTCCCTATAATGCGACCCCACTGACACGGCAA
>CAMTGL010000020.1 GCA_947071955.1 uncultured Plesiomonas sp. | reverse complement strand
CGACGGCTGACACCGCATAAATTACCCTATTGGTTAAAGCAAATTTGAGTCAATGTCAATCTGCTGATCGCATAATACCTTGATTTTGCTGTGCTGTAGTGCAGCGTTAATAGCTAAAAATATTATTGTTTACGTTATTTATCGCTTAAAAATAGTCTATTAGCAGGGCGTGATATAAAAATAGGCGTGATTACAGCACTTTTTTGGCTGCACAATATTTTTCAATATCATTAAGCAAAGTATGTAACATTGCAGTATCACGCTGGGCGAGAACTCCCATTCGCTGATCTAGCCAGTCGGTCAGCTTTTGATCGTTATCCACTGCCATTTGCACCAGTAAATTTTGCATGCGGCGGCGCAATGCCTGTAATTGCCCTGCTTGTGGTGGGCACTCGGTTTCCGGTACAACCCCGTTCACTTCTGCCAGTTGATAGCAGTACACCATGACTGCCTGACCCAAATTGAGTGAAGGGTAGTCAGCCTGCATCGGCACGCAAGTTAGCAAATCAGCGAGAGCCAACTCCTCATTGGTTAACCCAGACTCTTCACGACCAAAAACCAGTGCGGCGGAGTGCATCCAGCTCTGTTTTTCATGTGCTTGCGCCAATACTTCACGTGGGGTTGCATAATAGTTGAAGCGTGCTCGTTCACGGGCAGTGCTGGCAATAACCCATTCGGTGTCTGCAACGGCTTCTGCCAGTGTTGGGAAAACCTGTACCGATGCCAGTATCTCTTGTGAGCCGTGAGCAACCCAGCGGGCAGGGTCTTGCAGGTGGGCATCACTGTTTACAATACGCAGTGAGGTAAAACCCATGGTTTTCATTGCCCGCGCAGCGGCCCCGACATTTTCCGGCCGTGCCGGTTCGACCAAAATAATATGAAACTGCATCATCACTTCCCTCAATATTCCACTGCCGCAAACTCTAACGACTTCCCTGAGAAATGCAATTTTAGGCGGTTGCGCACTGAGCAAATAGCAGCCATAGTAACAAGGTGTGGTGAAAATATAAGCATAAGGATATGAGAATTGACTTCGGCACTGGAATATTTAATTGCCCATACCATATTGCAAGGGTTCGATGCGCAATACGGGCGTTTTCTGGAGATCACTGCGGGCGCGCAACAGCGCTTTGAGCAGGCGCAGTGGCATGCGGTACAAGATGCCATGAAACAGCGGATTAACCTGTATGATCACCATGTGACTCTGGCAGTGGCCCAGCTAAAAAGTATGAGCGGTGATCTGTACAGTGATCCACATTTTGTTATGCGGGTAAAAAGTGCGTTTGAAACCCTGCTGCACGATTATCCGCGTTATGAAATAGCCGAGAGTTTTTTTAATTCCGTTTATTGCCGTATTTTTTCACATCGGAATTTAAAACCGCATAAACTGTTTGTTTTTAGCTCACAAACTGCGCGTGAAGATCTTCCTCAGCGGCCTTTAGATAAAACCTATACTTTGCAGCGTGGTATTCCTACGGTG
Source organism: uncultured Plesiomonas sp. (assembly GCA_947071955.1). Classification (GTDB taxonomy): domain Bacteria; phylum Pseudomonadota; class Gammaproteobacteria; order Enterobacterales; family CAMTGL01; genus Plesiomonas. Next base: position 13,971 of record CAMTGL010000020.1, on the reverse strand, counting down.
TTGGCACAGATTTTAGATGACATGTCTTTTACGTTACCGTGGGAATCTCTCACGCGTGATATTGAGCATATCAGCCGCCGTCTGAGTGCCCGTTTTGATACTTCAACCCTTGCACAAGCCTCTATTAGTACATTGCGTGAGCCTTTTTTTCGCAATAAAGCTGCCTATTTAATCGGGCGAATTAATTTACCCAATCAATGCTATGCACCTTTTGTACTGCCCATTCACCACAATCAGCAGGGCGGGATCTTTGTAGATACCTGCTTAACTGAATTTGACGATATCAGTATCGTATTTGGGTTTGCGCGCTCCTATTTCATGGTGCATGCACCCGTGCCTTCGGCGGTGGTTCGCTGGCTGCAAACCGTTTTACCGGCCAAAACTCAGGCTGAGTTATATACGGCGATTGGTTGCCAAAAACACGGGAAAACTGAGTTTTATCGTGAATACCTGTGTCACTTAGACTGTTCTGATGATCCTTTTATTATTGCTCCTGGGATCAAAGGCATGGTGATGTTGGTTTTCACACTTCCCTCTTATGATACGGTTTTTAAAGTGATTAAAGACCGTTTTGCGCCGCAAAAAGAGATGACCCGTGAAACGGTAAAGAGCAAATACCGGCTAGTAAAAGAGCATGATCGGGTCGGGCGTATGGCCGATACCCAAGAGTACGAGAACTTTGTGCTGCCACGGCAACGGGTTTGCGCTGAATTGCTTGATGAACTGCGCCGTGAAGCCCCCTCTATGCTGGAAGAGAACGGTGATGAGCTGATCATCCGTCACCTGTATATGGAGCGGCGAATGACTCCGCTCAATATTTACCTTGAGCAGGCCGATGAAGCGCAGTTGCGTCAGGTGCTTGATGAGTATGGCAGCGCCATTAAGCAGTTGGCTGCGGCTAATATTTTCCCTGGTGATATGCTGTTTAAAAATTTCGGAGTAACACGTCATAGTCGGGTGGTGTTTTATGACTATGATGAGATTAATTACATGACCGAGATGAATTTCCGTGATATTCCCGCACCGCGAAATTTAGAAGATGAAATGGCCGCTGAACCTTGGTACAGCGTCGGGCAGCTGGATATTTTCCCTGAAGAGTTTCGTACATTTCTTTGCATCAATCCGCAGGTGAAACGGGTATTTGAAGAGCTGCATGGCGATCTGTTTGAAGCCCGTTATTGGCGTGATTTACAGCAAAAAATAGAGCAGGGGCATATTGAGGATGTGTTCCCGTATCACCGTAAACTCCGATTTTCGCGAAACTGATTTAAAAGCAGTGTGCAATTATGCTGTAACAGCGGTTTGATTAAAAAATAGAGTCCGGTACCAGGAAAAAGTGACCGTTATGACACATACTGAAACAGCATGTGTTGCAAGCATGGTATTTCAGTGGTGTTAGTGGCTTTCAGAAGGATTTGGATTATGCCTTCAGCTTCAGGGTTTGGGTGGGATATTGACACCATTAAAAGTTATGTCGCCAACTATCAGCAGATCAGTACGGTGGTGATGCCATTACTCGCTGCAGTATTGATAAGCGTTGTGATGAGCTTCCCAGCTTCGGCATTATCGCTGAGTGATTTTAAAACTCGCCCCTACTTTGATTCAGGTAATGAGCTGACCTCGTTTGATGAGTGGCATATCTCCAGCGGGGTTGAAGTTGAGATGAACTCACACTGGCAGGTTTTTGTGGCCAATCAGCTCTCAGCCCCATCAATCAATACCGGCAAACGGCATCAGGGCATTCTTAGTGGCGTCAGTTATCAGCTGACACAATCATTACGGCTAGAGAGCGCAGTCAGCTGGCAAAACCAGTCGGCGGCACGCCCTTCAATAAACCGTGATGCTTACCAAGCTGCAGTTGGTTTTGGCAGTGCAATACAACTGAATCAGGCTATGGATATTAAAGCCGGTATGAATTTGCAAAAATCAGAAAACGTGTCAGATATTCAACTTGGGTTAGGTCTGGGCGTTGATTTTTAGTGCCGCAGTTTTTTGCTGTTTTGGTTTTCGTTTTGTTTTTTTTGGGGATATGTGTAGAGCTCTGTTAATTACCGTTGTGCCAGATTACAGTTGTGTCAGATCCAGTTCGGTTTTTGAAATGGCAATGCCGTTTAGATCGGCATACAACCAGTCGCCCGGATGAATTTTGATCCCTTGAATATCCACGCTGATCCCGTGTTCACCTAGCCCACGCTTGTCAGTTTTCATCGGGCAAGCGCCGAGAGCCTGAATGCCAAGCGGCATCTGTGCTAGCTCACCAACATCACGTACCGCGCCGAAAACTACGATACCCGCCCAGCCATTGTGTTGTGCTTTGTGTGCCAATTGATCGCCAAGTAGTGCGCGTCGCAGCGATCCTGCGCCATCGACCACCAAAATCTGCCCATGTCCAGGTTGGGCGACAATTTCCCGCACCAATGAGTTATCTTCAGGGCAACGAACGGTGACCACTGAACCATAGAAAATTGACTTCCCACCAAAATTGCGGAATAACGGTGGTAACACCGTCAGTGACTCTGCGTAGCAATCACATAAATCAGGCAGTAAATCCAGCATGGCTCGATCCTTTTTATTAAATTCAAACAGTTACTTAATTATTCGACCTAATAACGATAGTACATAAATCCACTAACGGACAGATAATAAACACGTTACAACTGCCAAAGGGAATAGATCAGTAAAGAGTGTGTCTGTTGTTAATAATTAGCATGAATTCCGCACACATTGATAAACAAATTATTGATAAATGGTGATATTTTATATGCGTTTTAGGCTAAGATTGGCAAGGTTAGTAAACTTTGATATATATCAAGCAAGTTTATATTATTTTCGCTAGTCGAGCATAGCGCATTGTTATAATGCTGTTACACAGATAGAATGTTACGTATATAAAATATTTCCTGCCATTAGTCATTGACGACATCTGCGGTGTTCTGCGTAGGTAAATGTGCCAACATCGCGCCTAAGGAAAGCACAAGCAGCTGAATTATAAGTTAATTTCTGTGCACTACCCATGAAGAGTAAGCATTAGTCAGAGTAATGTTTAGTGCATAATCTTACACAACAAGATTCATATTTTTGTCATTGTCTTAGGTAGCATACATGCAAACCCCGCACATTTTGATCGTCGAAGACGAACTGGTTACACGCAACACGCTGAAAAGTATTTTCGAAGCCGAAGGCTACATGGTTCACGAAGCCAATGACGGCACCGAAATGCACCAGATGTTGTCTGATCATGATATCAGCTTGGTTATCATGGATATTAATTTGCCAGGCAAAAATGGCCTGTTGCTGGCGCGTGAACTGCGCGAGCAAGCAAATATTGCGCTGATGTTTTTGACCGGCCGTGATAATGAAGTGGATAAAATTCTGGGTCTGGAAATCGGCGCAGATGACTACATTACCAAGCCATTCAACCCGCGTGAGCTGACTATCCGTGCACGTAATTTATTGTCCCGTACAATGAATATCGGTAGCGGTACAGAAGAGCGTCGTCTGGTTGAAGAGTACTGCTTTAATGGTTGGACGTTAGACATCAACAGCCGTTCACTGGTTAGCCCAGCAGGTGAGCAGTTTAAGTTACCGCGCAGTGAATTCCGTGCGATGCTGCATTTCTGCGAAAATCCAGGCAAAATCCAGTCGCGTGCTGAGTTGCTGAAAAAAATGACCGGTCGTGAGCTGAAACCGCATGATCGTACGGTTGACGTTACCATTCGTCGTATCCGTAAGCATTTTGAGTCGGTTGCTGATACGCCAGAGATTATCGCAACTATTCACGGTGAAGGTTATCGTTTTTGCGGCGAACTTGAAGAGTAATTCTTTCAGTTTCCTGTAATCAGTAACGTGATAAACCGTATAAAAAAGGCGCAGAGTGCGCCTTTTTTTATGTCTGATGTTTAGACTATTAACTATGCGCTATGAGTGGGTTGCGTGGGTGTTGATCCACTGACGTAATAGCGCAACATCGGTACGCCAACCACGATGGATTTCGTCAACCCAATCATCCACATTATCCCACCATGCCGGAAGATCCGGTGACTGCGCTTGCTGTGCCAGCTGCTGAATATATTTTAAACCGATAGAACCGGCAGCTCCTTTGATCTTGTGTGCTTCCGAAACGATCCCGTCTTGATCGCGGGCAGTCATGTTAGAGTCAAGAATAGCCAGGTACTCAGGCAGCATTTTCTCAAATAAATCAACGTTATTGAGCATCAATGCCGGCCCAACCAGCTCAAGATACTGCCCTAGCATCTCAGTATTCAGATGGCGTTCTTGATCGACCGGCTCTTGCTCTATCGGGTTATTGGCAGTGGCCGTGAGCTCATTGCTCACTTTAGCTACTGGCAGTTGGCGGGCAAGCATGGCTTGCAACGCTTTGACCGATAACGGTTTGCTTAACGCATCATCCATACCTCTGGCAAGATATTCACTCTTATCTTTCAATACGTTAGCAGTCAGGGCAACCAGTGGTGGCAAGGCGCTGTAGCGCTCACGCAAATGGCAGGCGATATCAAAGCCAGTCATATCGGGTAGCTGAATATCAAGTAACACCAGATTGTATTTATCTGGCTGATACAGCTGTAAAGCCTGCTCGCCAGTCATGGCCACATCCAGCGAATGGCCCAGTTTTTCCAGTACAGAACGGGCCACCACCACGTTTAGCTCAATATCCTCAACCAATAGAATATGGAGAGGGGGAATCGGTGCTGGTGTATTTTGGGTTTCTGTAGCGGGTGTTTGCAGCTCTTTACAGCTAATTTCCAGCGTAAAACAAGAGCCACTGTTGAGTTCACTGGTCACATGAATATCTCCCCCCATCATCTGAGCAAGGCGACGCGATACTGCCAATCCGATCCCTGTTCCGGTTGGATTTAAACGGCCATCTTGCCCCTTCACCTGATAATACATGGCAAAAATTTTATCAATTTCAGCCGCAGGAATCCCCACACCGGTATCTTGTACCGAGAAACGCAGCAGAATGCTGTCATGTTGGCGCTCGGCGCTGAGGGTCAGGGTTACGCCACCTTCTTGGGTGAATTTCATGGCATTGCCAATTAAATTCCACAATATTTGCCGTAAACGCGTACCGTCAGCTTCAATCCAATCTGGTAGTGGCTCATGGTGAACAAGCTGAAATTTAAGACCTTTTTGTTCAGCAAGTAAACCGGAGAGATTCTCAAGATCGCTGATTAACCCGATAAAATCGGTTGGCTTTTTAAACACCTCTAACCGGCGGCGATCAAGCTTATCCATATCAATAATATCATTGAAGATATGGCCGAGTGTTATCGCACTAAGGTGGATAGTTTTCAGGTATTTATGCTGTTCTGTGGTTAGCTCAGTATCAAGCAAGATCCGGCTTAAACCGACAATACCATTGAGAGGAGTACGCAGCTCATGGCTGACCGTTGAAATAAAGGTTGTTTTGTCACGGCTGGCTTTCTCTTGTGCTTCCTGATAGCGCTTTCGTTCCGTGATATCACGGCCAAACCCCATCAGACCTCGGCGCACCCCTTGTCTGTCATAAAAGGGTACTTTTCGCAGCTCAAAGCAGGCTTTACGCCCGTCAGGATAATCAAGCCACTGTTCATAAGTTAACGGCATATTGTGCTGAAAGACATCGGCATCGGTTTCGACAACCTTATTGGCAACATCTTTGCTATAGACATCCCACGGCGTTAGGCCAATTAGCTGCTTTTCCACCTTACCAGCGAGTAACTCCATAGCGCGGTTACAGCCTGAAAATTGCCCCTGTTCGTTACGGTAATAGACCAGATCGGGTGAGGCATCTAAAAATGAACGCAGTAGCGCACCTTGCTGCGCGAGCTGAATTTGTGCCTGTTCGCGTTCGTAGACCTCGTTCTCCAGATCTTCCATGGCAATTTGGCGGGCATGTTCAGCTTTGCAGCGCTCTTCATTTTCAAGGCTCAATTGCTGAATTTTCTCCTGCAACTGCGCATTAAGCTGTAAATCACGCTCACGCATCTCTTCTAATTTACTGACAACATTGGCCAGCCGTTGCCGTGACTCCTCTTGCTGCTCAACCACTACAGAAAGAAAGTAGACCGCCCACGGCGTGATCAGTAATCCAAAGAAAACCGAGCGCACAACATCAATGCCATGCACTGAGCCTTGTAAAAACAGGGTGACGCCAATCTGCACCACTAATGCTAGCGCCACCAGTACTGTCGCTAGCAAAATAGAAAACCGGACAATTCCCAGTTTGACCATCAAATCGACATAATATTGCGCCAGGATTTTTATCCGGTTCATACACCATCCGTAGAAAAAGAGCGTGAGATCTCATCTTACTGTGAGTTGGCACTACACTCCACCTTGACGTGTTTCACCTGTTCGTATCATCACAGGATAGGATAACAATATGGCTTGGTAGATAGCAGAGAGTCGGCTGCGCAGTCGTTTATCAGTAAATATAACCTTGTAAGTAAAGACTTACTTTTTCTGCGCTCGCAGGAAAGATTGACCCAATGCTGAGCCTTGCGGACCGCGTTCACAAAGCAACCGATTTATTTCAACCATCCCTGTCCAGCGGTTTTCACACCACAACGGCGCTAGCAGTGTCGGCCTTCGGGCACTGGCCGATACGCGGTGATAAATAATGTCATGCGGGGTGTGGCGGATCATCTCAGCAGCGATATCCGCATATTCAGTCAGTTCTATCGCCTGCTGGCGGCCAGCGGCCCATGCTTTGGCCATGGTACTGCCACTGACAATATGCAGCGGGTGCAGCTTGATGCCGTCAGTTCCGGCGTTAATCACCAGTGCTAGCGTGTTCAGGCAATCGGCTTTTGTTTCGTGCGGTAGCCCGACAATTAAGTGAGTACACACTTTCAATCCGCGAGCGCGTGCCGCCTGAGCGGTATGTACATAGCTGGCAAAATTATGGCCACGGTTGATACGCTTTAATGTCTGATCCTGCGCCGATTGCAAACCGAGCTCCAGCCAGATTTCATACCCTTGTTGCTGATAATCAGCCAGCAGATCCAGCACCGCATCGGAAACACAATCAGGTCGAGTTCCAACACAAAGCCCCACAATATCAGCTTGTTGTAATGCCTCTTCATACATGCGCTTTAACAAACACAGCTCTGAATAGGTGCTGGTATAGGCTTGAAAATAGGCCAGATAGCGTTGTGCCCGATGGATTTTTTTCGCCTGTGCCGCCACCTGATCGGCAATAGACTGATACTGAGCATTCTCATCAGAAAATGAGGCGACATTGCAGAATGTACAACCACCACGGCCGAGTGAGCCATCACGATTGGGGCAGCTAAAACCACCGTGCAAGGTTAGTTTGTGGATTTTTTCACCGTAGCGCTGGCGCAGATCACCGCCAAACATATTCACCAATTCGTGCAGCTGCATTGCTCTGTTCCGCCCAACATAAAGCAGCTCAGATTACAGGTTTTGTTACTTCTCTGTAATGATACGGATCAACCTGAATTCATCCGACTAAAAACATTTTAATACCTCTTTGTGGGATGAAAGACAGGTTTTGCTTTTGGAATAAAAAGTCATTTTTAATTGATAATTATTCGAAGTGTGCTTTTGTTAAAAAATAGACGGTTCAGTTATTTTTCCATTAGGGTTAACACTTATCTTTATCCCTTGAATGCTAAATAAATAAGCAATAATCATTAAAAGTAAGCCTCTTTACAGAAGGATATTGTAGTGGATAGTTGAAAAAAACGATCCTCTGCTACTAAGGCATTGCGGTATACCCTCGGTGGGTTGCGGCAGTGAAGTGACTTATGCCAGTGCAACTTCATGAATAATAAAATAAAGGGGAAAAAATTAACCTTGTCGAGCATGTTGCGAATCGATTACACAATGTTTGACCTATGTAACATTTATCGTTAATTTGAGAAGTCGATTGGAAGCGATTCGGCAAAAAGCGACATCGCCATATTTATGCAGAGTATTTTGTCGTTGGGTTAAGGCAAGGGAGGAAGGCAATCATGCTGTACGATTCATCCCAGGAACGGGATAACTGTGGCTTTGGGCTTATTGCCCACATAGAAGGTGAGCCCAGCCACAAGGTAGTGCGTACCGCGATTCACGCATTAGCCAGAATGCAGCACCGAGGGGCGATTTTAGCCGACGGTAAAACCGGTGACGGCTGTGGCTTATTAATGCAAAAACCGGAACGTTTTTTCCGTATGGTTGCTGAAGAGCGCGGCTGGCACTTGGCAAAGAATTATGCCGTTGGCATGTTCTTTTTAAGTACAGACCCTGTTAAAGCCGCAATCGCGCGTCAAATTACAGAGGAAGAATTACAACGAGAAACCCTCTCTGTGGTTGGCTGGCGTGTCGTGCCGACAAACCCTGATGTACTCGGTGAAATTGCACTGGCTTCACTGCCGGTGATTGAACAACTGTTTGTTAACGCACCGGCAGGCTGGCGGCCGCGTGATGTTGAGCGCCGCCTGTTTGTAGTGCGCCGCCGAATTGAAAAGCGCATTCAAGATGACAAAGATTTTTACGTCTGCAGCTTATCAAATCTGGTCAATATCTATAAAGGGCTGTGTATGCCCTCGGATTTGCCGCGTTTTTATTTAGATCTGGCCGATTTGCGGATGGAGTCGGCCATTTGTTTATTCCATCAACGTTTTTCAACCAATACCGTACCGCGTTGGCCGCTGGCCCAGCCGTTCCGCTATCTGGCACATAACGGTGAAATTAATACCATTACGGGTAACCGCCAATGGGCGCGCGCGCGGGCTTATAAATTCAATACCCCGCTGATCCCTGATCTGCAAACTGCAGCCCCTTTTGTCAATGAAACCGGCTCAGATTCTAGTTCGCTAGACAACATGTTAGAGCTATTCTTAAGCGGTGGGATGGATCCTTTCCGCGCAATGCGTTTGTTGATCCCACCGGCATGGCAGAATAATCCGGATATGGATGATGATCTGCGCGCTTTCTATGACTTTAACTCAATGCACATGGAACCGTGGGATGGCCCAGCCGGTGTGGTGATGTCAGATGGCCGCTACGCTGCCTGTAATCTTGATCGCAACGGTTTGCGTCCTGCGCGTTATGTGATCACCACCGATAAATTGATCACCTGTGCATCAGAGGTGGGGATCTGGGATTACCAGCCCGATGAAGTGGTTGAAAAAGGGCGTGTTGGCCCTGGTGAACTGTTGGTGATTGATACCCGTTACGGGAAGATCCTGCATTCGCTGGAGATCGATAACGATCTAAAACAGCGTCATCCGTATAAAGAGTGGATGGAGAAAAACGTTAAGCGTTTGATCCCGTTCGAACAGTTGCCAGATGATCAAGTCGGCTGCCGTGATCTGAATGATGATCAGCTTGCCACCTATCAAAAGCAGTTCAACTACAGCAATGAAGAGCTGGATAATATCCTGCGCGTACTGGGCGAAAATGCGCAAGAAGCAGTTGGCTCAATGGGTGATGATACCCCGTTTGCCGTGTTGTCGACTCAATCTCGCGGTATTTATGACTACTTCCGCCAGCAATTTGCGCAAGTAACGAACCCACCGATTGATCCGCTGCGTGAAGCACATGTTATGTCACTGGCGACCTCAATTGGCCAAGAGATGAACGTGTTTTGTGAGGCGGAAGGTCAGGCGCATCGGGTCAATTTTAAATCCCCGATCCTGCTTTACTCTGACTACCATCAACTGCTTTCGTTGGATGATAAATTCTACCGGCATACGCCGATGGATATCACCTTTGATCCGCGCGAAAAAGATCTTAAGCAAGCGGTGTGTGATCTTTGTGATCAGGCCGAACAGCATGTGCGTAGCGGTTCTGTGCTGCTGATGCTCTCTGATCGGGCCATTACACAAGATCGTTTACCAATTCCTGCGGCGATGGCCGTTGGTGCGCTACAAACCCGTTTGGTCGACAATAATTTGCGCTGCGATGCCAACATCATTGTTGAAACCGCCAGTGCGCGTGATCCGCACCATTTTGCCGTGCTGCTTGGGTTTGGTGCTACGGCTGTTTACCCGTATCTGGCTTATGAATCACTGGCAAAACTGGCCGATGACGGTGCAATTGATAAACCTTACCGTACATTGATGCTGAACTACCGTAACGGCATCAACAAAGGTCTGTATAAGATCATGTCAAAAATGGGGATCTCAACCATTGCTTCTTACCGCTGCTCGAAGCTGTTTGAAGCAGTCGGGATCGCCTCTGAGGTTGTTGATCTCTGTTTCCACGGTGTACCGAGCCGTATTGAAGGTGCTGATTTTAGTGATTTCCAGCAAGACCTGAGCAATTTAGCCCGCCGCGCGTGGCTAAAACGCAAGCCGCTTGAACAAGGGGGCCAGCTAAAGTATGTGCACAACAGCGAATATCACGCCTACAACCCTGATGTGGTGCAAACACTGCAACAGGCTGTGCACTCAGGCAAGTTTAGCGATTATCAGCGTTATGCTGATTTGGTGAACCAGCGTCCGGTTGCCACACTGCGTGATCTACTGCAAGTCACACCAAAGGGTGAAACCGTAGCACTTGAGCAGGTTGAACCGGCTACCGAGCTATTTAAACGCTTTGATACTGCTGCAATGTCAATTGGTGCATTAAGCCCCGAAGCGCATGAATCACTGGCGGTTGCGATGAACACACTCGGTGGTTTTTCTAACTCGGGTGAAGGTGGTGAAGATCCGGTGCGCTTTGGCACCAATAAAGTCTCACGAATCAAGCAAGTGGCCTCAGGCCGTTTTGGGGTTACGCCGCACTATCTGATGAATGCTGATGTGATTCAGATTAAAGTCGCGCAAGGGGCGAAACCGGGGGAAGGGGGCCAGTTGCCGGGCGATAAAGTGACGCCGTACATTGCAAAACTGCGTTACTCGGTGCCGGGTGTGACCCTGATCTCTCCACCACCGCATCACGATATCTATTCGATTGAAGATCTAGCACAGCTAATTTTTGACTTAAAGCAGGTTAACCCAAAGGCACTGATTTCGGTCAAGTTAGTTTCTGAACCGGGTGTCGGTACGATTGCCACGGGTGTTGCAAAAGCCTACGCCGATTTGATCACAATTGCCGGTTATGACGGCGGTACCGGTGCAAGCCCGTTAGCCTCGGTAAAATATGCAGGCTGTCCATGGGAACTAGGCTTGGTTGAAACCCAGCAGGCACTGGTTGCCAATGGTTTGCGGCATAAAATTAGACTGCAAGTCGATGGCGGTTTAAAAACCGGTCTTGATATTATCAAAGCGGCGATTTTAGGTGCGGAAAGCTTTGGTTTTGGTACGGGCCCGATGGTGGCGTTGGGCTGTAAATACCTGCGTATTTGTCACTTAAACAACTGTGCAACGGGTGTTGCAACACAAGATGAAAAACTGCGCCGTGATCATTACCACGGCCTACCTGAGCGGGTAATTAACTACTTCCAGTTTATCGCAGAAGAGACGCGTCAACTGATGGCGCAGCTTGGTGTCACACAACTGGTTGATTTAATTGGCCGTACTGACTTACTGACCGAAATTGACGGTATCAGTGCGAAACAAAATAAACTCGATTTATCAGCACTTTTGGTGACAGCCAAGCCACATCCCGGCAAGGCAATGTACTGTACTGAAGGCAATCCGCCGTTTGATAAAGGTGAGCTGAATACTCAGTTGTTGCAACAAGCACAGCAGTGCCTAGAAGAGCGCAAAGCCAAGCGTCTGTTCTTCGATATTCGCAACACTGACCGTTCGGTTGGCGCGCGTTTATCGGGCGATATTGCCTCCCGTTTGGGCAATCAGGGGATGGCAGGCGATCCGATTAAAGTGCAGTTCAGCGGTACCGCCGGACAAAGCTTTGGTGTTTGGAACGCAGGTGGCGTTGAGCTCTCATTGACCGGTGATGCGAACGACTATGTGGGGAAAGGCATGGCGGGCGGTAAAATTGCCATTCGCCCCCCAATTGGTTCGGCATTTAAAGCGCATCAAGCCACGATTATCGGCAATACCTGTTTGTACGGTGCAACGGGCGGTAAATTATTTGCCGCAGGCCGTGGCGGGGAGCGTTTTGCTGTACGTAACTCAGGCGCTATTGCGGTTGTAGAAGGCATTGGTGATAACGGTTGTGAATACATGACCGGCGGCATTATCTGCGTATTGGGGCGTACCGGTGTGAACTTTGGCGCAGGAATGACCGGCGGGTTTGCTTATGTGCTCGATGAAAGCGGTGAGTTCCGTAAGCGAGTGAATGCCGAATTGGTCGAGGTGCTTGATGTCACTGATCTGGCTATTCACCAAGAGCATCTGCGCGGTTTAATTACCGAACATGTACAGTCTACCGGCTCTGGCCGTGGTGAAGAGATCCTCGCTAACTGGGAAAGTTGGGCAGATAAATTTGTGCTGGTAAAACCGAAATCCAGCGATGTTAAAGCACTACTTGGTCACCGTAGCCGCTCTTCGGCGGAACTCCGGGTTCAGGCGCAGTAAAGGGAGATCATGCCATGAGCCAGAATGTCTATCAGTTTATTGACTTACAGCGGGTCGATCCGCCGAAAAAACCGCTGAAAATTCGTAAGATTGAGTTTGTTGAGATCTATGAGAATTTTTCCGACACACAGGTTAACGCACAAGCTGACCGCTGTTTAGGGTGTGGAAATCCGTATTGCGAATGGAAGTGTCCGGTACATAACTACATCCCAAACTGGCTCAAATTGGCTCACGAAGGGCGGATACTCGAAGCCGTTGAGCTGGCACATCAAACCAACAGTTTGCCAGAAGTGTGTGGGCGAGTGTGCCCGCAAGATCGCCTGTGTGAAGGGGCTTGTACCCTAAACGATGAGTTTGGTGCGGTGACCATCGGTAATATCGAAAAATACATTACCGAGAAAGCCTTTGAAATGGGCTGGAAACCAGATATGTCGCACGTTGTGCATACCGATAAAAAGGTGGCCATTATTGGCGCAGGCCCAGCAGGGTTAGCGTGTGCTGATGTGTTGGTGCGTAATGGCGTGAAACCGGTGGTATTTGATCGTTACCCTGAAATTGGCGGGTTACTGACCTTTGGTATTCCGGCCTTTAAGCTGGAAAAAGAGGTGATGATCCGTCGCCGTGAAGTGTTCACTGGAATGGGTGTCGAATTTCGCTTAAATACCGAGATAGGTAAAGATCTGCCGTTTGATACTCTGCTGGCTGAATTTGATGCGGTATTTCTTGGCGTGGGCACGTATCAGAACATGCGCGGTGGGCTGGAAAACGAAAAGTCCGCAGGGGTGTATGATGCGTTACCTTATCTGGTGGCTAATACACATCGCTTAATGGGCTTTGAGGCCAACCCTGCCGATTATATTGATATGGCGGGTAAGCGCGTTGTGGTTCTGGGCGGGGGCGATACCGCGATGGATTGCGTGCGAACTGCAATTCGTCAGTCAGCAGCACACGTGGTGTGCGCTTATCGTCGTGATGAACAAAACATGCCCGGTTCAAAACGCGAGGTAAAAAATGCGCGTGAAGAGGGGGTTGAGTTTATGTTCAACCTGCAACCATTAGGCATAGCACTTGATGCCAATGGAAAAGCGTCGGGTGTGAAGGTCGTGCGTACTGAGCTGGGTTCCGCTGATTCAGCCGGTCGTCGCCATCCACAAGTGGTGGCCGGATCTGAGCATATTGTACCGGCTGATGCGGTGATCATGGCGTTTGGTTTCCAGCCACACAGCATGAACTGGCTGGCAGCGCACGATGTTGAGTTAGATAAAAAAGGGCGAATTGTTGCACCCGTTGATCGTGAATTTGCTCACCAAACCAGCCACCCTAAAATTTTTGCCGGTGGTGATGCGGTGCGTGGCTCAGATCTGGTGGTCACTGCAATTGCAGAAGGGCGTAAAGCTGCCGAAGGGATCATGGATTATCTGAGTGTATAAATCAGCTCACTGATCATTCAACTGGCCGATAATATTGTGATTATATTGATATGGTTATCGGCACGATTATCAGTGCAGTGATCGTTATAGCATTGTTA
>CAMTGL010000019.1 GCA_947071955.1 uncultured Plesiomonas sp. | reverse complement strand
AAGGGAGCAACACATGACAAACTACTTTAATACCTTGAATTTACGCCAGCAGTTGGCACAGCTTGGCAAGTGTCGTTTCATGCACCGCAGTGAATTTGCCGAAGGCGTCAGCTATCTGCAAGGCAAAAAAGTGGTGATTGTCGGGTGTGGCGCTCAAGGGCTAAATCAGGGCCTGAATATGCGCGATTCAGGGCTGGATGTGGCCTATGCACTGCGTGATGAGGCGATTGCCGAGCAGCGTGCTTCTTGGAAACAAGCTACCGCGAACGGTTTTACCGTTGGCACGTATGCGCAGTTGATCCCACAGGCAGATTTGGTGGTTAACTTAACGCCAGATAAGCAGCACTCAGCGGTGGTGCAGGCGGTGATGCCGTTGATGAAGCAAGGGGCTGCACTCGGTTATTCACACGGATTTAATATTGTCGAAGTGGGCGAGAAAATTCGTGCTGACCTCACCGTGGTTATGGTGGCACCAAAATGTCCGGGCACTGAAGTGCGTGAAGAGTATAAGCGTGGTTTTGGTGTGCCAACATTGATTGCAGTTCACCCAGAAAATGATCCACGTGGCGATGGCTTGGCGATTGCAAAAGCGTGGGCGGCGGCTACGGGTGGTGATCGTGCTGGTGTGCTGGAGTCCTCTTTCGTGGCAGAAGTTAAATCTGACCTGATGGGCGAACAGACTATTTTGTGTGGCATGTTACAGGCCGGTGCACTGATCTGTTTTGATAAGCTGGTGGCGGAAGGTACTGATCCGGCCTATGCCGGAAAGCTGATTCAGTTTGGCTGGGAAACCATCACCGAAGCCTTAAAACAGGGCGGGATCACACTGATGATGGATCGCCTGTCAAACCCGGCTAAGCTGCGTGCGTTTGAGCTGTCTGAAAGCATGAAGCAGAGCCTGCGCCCGCTGTTTGAAAAGCATATGGACGATATCATTTGTGGTGAGTTCTCAGCCGGAATGATGGCAGATTGGGCCGAAGATGATATTAAACTGCTGACATGGCGTGCTGAAACCGGTTTGAGTGCATTTGAAAATTCGCCACAATTTAGCGGAAAGATTGAAGAGCAGACCTATTTTGATCAGGGCACGCTCATGGTCGCCATGGTGAAAGCGGGTGTTGAGCTGGCGTTTGAAACTATGGTTGCATCGGGCATTTATGATGAATCAGCGTATTATGAATCACTGCACGAGTTGCCGCTGATTGCCAACACCATTGCCCGTAAGCGCTTGTATGAAATGAACGTAGTGATCTCAGACACGGCAGAGTACGGTAACTATCTGTTTGCTAACGCTGCCGTGCCTTTACTGCAGGCGACGTTGTTGCCGCAGTTGCGTGCCGGTGATTTGGGGCAAGCGGTTCCAGCCTATGCGGTAGATAATGCCCGTTTACGTGATGTGAATGATGCCATTCGCCAGCACCCAATTGAGACTATCGGCCAGACACTACGTGGCTACATGACTGATATGAAACGCATTGCGGTTGCCGGTTAATTTTTCGGTATACAGACCTTTTACAGACAAGGCTTTTTTATCGCTAAGTTTATATGCAATACTTTGCATACAAGACAACCCAGCGTTCGCGCTGGGTTTTTTTATGCTCTTTTGCTGGCTGATAGAGGAAAAACAGCAGGTTTTCCGTGATCTAGCGCTCTTCTTGTTGGCCAACAATTGCCGTGGTGCTCGGTTGGCGGTATGCTCAGAGCGTTAAATTCTCAGGGCGGGGTGTAAGTCCCCACCGGCGGTATCTGTAGATAGCATCAGCTAGATTGCAGCAGCCCGCGAGCGCTTGCCACGGTAGTGATTGTGTGTAACCACATGATTATACTGCGGCAAGGTCAGCAGATCCGGTGAGATGCCGGGGCCGACGGTTATAGTCCGGATAGAAGAGAGTAACGACACTGACGGGTTATCCGGATAAAAATTGCTGGCGAATGTCAGGCTGACTTTTTATTGGGAAACCGTACCCAGCTGTTCGGCTGCCATCGGGGATCGCCTCAGACAGAACGTTGCTGTGCTGCAACGTATCCCTTGTTTGAACGTAGATTGCCGGTTTGTTGCAGTAACTCCTCTTGTTGTGCCCTGATTCTGGTAATCCATTAAAGTGTATTAAGGACGTTTTTTACCATGAATCAGTCACTGCTTAGTGCTTATGGCTCCCCCATTGAACGTGTTGAACGCGGTTTAGCGGCATTGCGTGCCGGTAATGGTGTGTTGGTGTTAGATGATGAAGATCGTGAAAATGAAGGCGATCTGATTTTTGCTGCCGAGACGATTACCCCTGCGCAGATGGCGCTGACTATTCGTCATGGTAGTGGCATTGTGTGCCTGTGTATTACCGAAGAGCGCCGTCAGCTATTAGAGCTGCCGATGATGGTTGAGGTCAATTCAAGCCAAAATCAGACCGCATTTACGGTGACGATTGAAGCGGCTGCCGGCGTGACTACCGGTGTTTCCGCGAAAGACCGTGTGACAACGATTCGTGCCGCGATTGCCGATGACGCACAGCCACAGGATATTCACCGCCCAGGGCATGTGTTCCCCCTGCGTGCGCACAGTGGCGGCGTATTGGCCCGCCGTGGCCATACTGAAGCGACTATTGATCTGATGCAACTGTCCGGTTTTAAACCTTATGGCGTGTTGTGTGAGTTGACCAATGATGACGGCACCATGGCGCGTATGCCGGAAGTGGTTGAGTTTGCTAAACAGCATGATATGCCGGTTCTGACGATTGAAGATTTGGTGGCGTATCGTTTAGCACAGCAAATCGAGGCATAATTTTGCCGCGGCATTCGCCGCTGAGCTGACCGCGCAGAACTCACTGCGCGGTCAGTTGTTTTTATACTCTTAATTTCACCGACACTTTTTGTGAATTTAGACTAGATTCGGCTCTGTTTTTACCGGTAAAAAGCGTGCAATATCAACCTCATCAATCTGCTCTGGGCGCATGTAGCGCTGGGCGTAATCTAGCCAGATCCCACTTTGTAAAAACAGGGTAAATAGCTCGGCATCCAAGTGCTGACCTTTGACCATACCGGCCATAATGCCCAAAGATTCGGTCAGTGTTTTCCCTTTTTTATATGGGCGGTCGACGGCGGTGAGGGCCTCAAAAACATCGGCAATCGCCATCATTCTAGCTGTCAGGCTCATCTGCTCTTTTTTCAGACGGCAAGGGTAGCCGTTGCCGTCAAGACGTTCATGGTGGCCACCGGCAATCTCAGGCACATGCGACATGGTACGGGGGAAGGGCAGTGTTTTGAGCATCACAATAGTCTGGACAATGTGCTCATTGATCTTATAGCGCTCTTCATCGGTCAGCGTACCGCGCCGGATTGAGAGGTTGTAGATCTCTCCGCGGTTATACAGATATTGCGGCTCTTGCATCTGGAAGCCGTGACCTTCCGGCAGGCGATCACGCGCTTCGCGGTAGAAAATATGATCTTCGCGGTCGGCCAGTAGGTGTTCCCATACCGGCAGAGGAAGTTGCTCTACCCGCGCTTTACGCTGCTGCTCTTCGTGCGATAAGCCAATCCGATCATCAAGCGTCCGCAACCAGCGGCGCTCGGCAATTTTATTGATGCGCGCCAGACGCTCATCAGACATAAATTCACCGCCCACGTTTGATTCGGCCAAAAACAGGAAGTCATCATCGAGTTCGCTGATCTGCTGCTGATATAACGCCTCAATGTGTTCGTTAGGGATCCCCTTAAGTTGCTGCTCAAGTGCACTGATTTTGGCATCCCGTTTGAGTACTTCAATACGCATTCTAATTTCATTTAGACGGTCGTACATGGTTTCGAGCTTGGTGGCTTTATCCACCACAAATTCAGGGGTGGTGACTTTACCGCAGTCGTGTAACCAACTGGCGATATGCAGCTCTTCGCGCTCTTCATCACTCAACGTAAAGTCGATAAATGGCCCGCTTTGTGCCTGCACCGCCGCTTCAGCCAGCATTTCGGTAATCTCTGGTACGCGCTGACAGTGGCCGCCGGTATAGGCACTTTTTGCGTCAATTGCGCCGGCCATTAGCTGGATAAAGGCATTCAGCAGATTTTTTTGCTCTTGCAACAGCCGCTGTGTTTCCACTGAAACCGACAAACTGCCGGCAAGGGCTTCAACCAGTTTGAGTTTAGCCGGTTCAATCGCTTGGCTAGTACTGTGCGGATTGAGTAGTACCAGCAGGCCAATTAGCTGGTTGTCACGGTTACGCATGGCAACCATAACGGCTTCTAAATCCCCCAACTGATGGGTAAAACCGGATAATTCAGCAATGGTGCGGTTTTGGGTTAACTGCTGATGCACTACATGCCCCTGCAGCGCCTGTTGTAAGGCTGCGTGGGTCATACTTGGGATATGAATGGTTGGGATATCCTGCAGTGGCTGCGGCTGACCTAGCCACTGCCACAGCGCTGGTGTCAGGGTCATGCTGTCACGGTCGGGCAGATAGATAACCCCACCTTCCATATCCACCAATTTGGTTGTTTCATGCATTAACCTAGAGAGCAGAGTGGTGAAATCACGCTCTGCAGCCAGTGAATTACCAATATTCAAAAATTGCTGGATAGTGCTGCGCATCTGGCTCATGGTGCGTGCCAGATCATCGATTTCCAGCACCACTGATTTAATTGGTTTGGGCTGTTCAAAGTTAAAACGGCGGATTTGCTCGGCATCTTGCTGTAGCTGGCGCAGCGGGCGCGAGATACGGTAAGAGATCCACCAGACAATTGGCAGGGCGGTGAACAGTACCAGTATGGCAATCAGGGTAGATTGGTTGCGAATTTCAATTGAACTGGCTAACAGCACATCAGACGGTGTGGCAACGGCTAACCGGAAAGTGCCTTGTGAATTTTTGATAGGGATAACCGAGCCAAACCACATCTGCCCCATCACCTCAAACTCAAGGTTATAGGTGTTGGTGTAGGGTTGGCCTTCAACTTTTCGTAAGAGTTTTGACAGTGCCGGATTGGGCAGCGTATCTATTGAAGACATACTGATTCTGCGATCAGCATCCATACGGAAGACCTCACGTGGATCGAGGCTGGCGACCACTTTATTTTGCGGGTTGATCAGTGCCATTTTACTGCCGGGTGGTAGCTGTTGCTCTTTGAGCAGGTCACTGAAGGTTTTCAGTGAGATATCAATACCAATCACACCTCGGTGGTTTTGCGTTTCACGGCTAATGGTAGTACCAATTTCGCGTGAAGCGGCAAACACATACATCGGTGCCATTTGCAGCCCCGGTTTGGCCATTGACAGCTTATACCACGGGCGGACACGCGGATCGTACTGGAAATCAGGCCGGTCACTGTTACCCAGCAGCTTAAGATTGTAGTCAAAGTACAGGTAGTTTTGCCGTACGGTATCGCCTTCATGATCAACACTTTGCACGACCCATGCAGTGTCTTCCGGTGCATCCCATTCACTGAGTGCATACTTTGAGATCCGGCGCATCAGGAACATATCGCCGTCACTGTAACCACAATAGACCGCATTGGCATACGGGCTACTGAGCAGAATTTCGCGCAGGCGCGGCAGCGAGTCAAACCGTTGCTCAAGGGTTGAGAAGGTGGTGATTGGCATAGTCGTCAGCAGATTTACGGCTACCCCAAGTGAACGGCTGTTCAGCTCCAACTCTGAAGCGGCGTTGTCACCGATATAGCGGTATAACGCATGCATATTTTCAATATTGAGCTTATTGGTGCGGTAGTAATTAAAACTGATCAGCAGTATCCCTATTAGAAATAATAGTAGACTAAATAAGCTGGCTATCTGGATCTGCAGCGGATAGCGCTTGTTACGCCAAGTCAAGGCCATAGTCTTCATTCTCATTATCATATCTATCGGAAAATACGGTGGGCAGCCATTTTGTAACGTGTGGCTACCTTATTAGAAAATGTAGTCACGAATTGTGGTTTTCGCTGCAACATTTTACCGATAGTAGTGTAATGAGCCGGTACGACATCATATATTTTAGTTTTTAAACAAACAGTTACTGTTTATATACCGTGGTAACCGGCTGTTAACTATTACAGCAGAGCTAAACTGATCCCCATGACGGCCATACCGCACAGTACCCCGTGGCTTGGGTTGGTTTTCGGGTCGATCTCTTTTGCCAGAGGCATCAGCTCATCAACAGACAGTGCCACCATGATACCGGCCACTGCCGCCATAATCATTGCCATGCCAACGGGGTTGATGCTGTCGCCAAACACAAAGGCCGCCAGTAATCCGCCAACAATTTCGGCTACACCTGATAATCCAGCCCAAAACAGTGCTTTTCGCTTAGAACCGGTAGCGGCATATACGGGGGCGGCTACGGCTAACCCTTCAGGAATATTGTGAATAGCCACCGCGAGCGCAATGCCCAGACCCAGCTCAAGGTTGGTGCTGGCAGTCACATAAGTGGCAATACCTTCAGGAAAGTTGTGCAGGCTGATACCTAAGGTCAGCAAAATGGCCGCCCGTTTAATGTCTTTGGGCGGGCGTGGTGTGCTGTGATCATGGTTATTGAGCATCAGATCATGGGCGTGATCGTGCGGCAATAAGCGGTCGAGCGCAAAATAGCCTAGTAATCCGACAATAAATGCCCCGTAACCGGTCAGCGCGCTGACACCGGGGGTGGCCAGTGTTGCCGGCAGCATTTCCATTAATGCGATTAACAGCATAATGCCGGCCGCAAAGCCGAGTGAAAAACTTAAGACGCGGTTTGATGGCTTACGCCCGATAACACCGCCGATTGCACCGATAAAGGTCGCGCTACCGGCCAGAACTGTCAGTATCAGTGCAGTCGACATGATGATATTCCTTTACTATTATTTGATAATGATTCTCAGTTGCATTAATTGTAACGGGTTTTAACGGAAAATAAAGCCCACATTACAGATATAATTAATAGGAATTAACAATCAATAGTGGGTGTGTCACGGTTTTCTTTTAATCATATCTTTGTAAAACCGAATTGTTGGGAAAATGCGGTCGATAAACTGCCAGAGAGATAAACAGCACAAAGATAGAATAATTTCAGGGATACACTGCAAAAGCAGAGCGTTGTAAGGCAAGGAAAAGGGGTGTGCGGCAACCGAAAATAAAACAGCGCATGTTGATACCGTATTTGCGCTGTTTTGATGATTTACTAAGAAAAGGGCAGTTATTCGCTTTTGTCGCTCTCTTGGCTAATCGGAGCGGTGTTGGCAGATGATTGTGCAGCCAGACGCGCTTCGAGTTCGGCTAAACGAGCTTCAAACTGAGTTAGTTTTTCACGGGTACGCAACAGCACCTGAGTTTGTACATCAAACTCTTCACGGCTAACCAAATCTAACCGGCCGAGCTGTGCTTGCAGTGTTTGGCGGATTTTTTTCTCAGCCTCTTCACCAAACTCACGAATACCTTTTGGCATAGACTCATGAACTTGGCGGGCCAGTTGCTCAATTTTTTTTGGATCAATCATCAGGGTTATCCTCCGAAAGTGCTGTAAGCATTGTACGGCAAGCATCGCGAATAGGTAATAAAAAAGGCCAGCGACAATGCGCTGGCCTGTGTGAGCAATAACACAGTTACAGAAGGTTAACCCTGACTTTTACTCTGTGTTAATCATGTTTACTGTGGATCACGGCTTTCACGGTTTTGCTGGATAGCAGCACGGGCTTCATCAACCCGTTGTAACTTTTCCAGATCTTTATCTTCCACAAATACCGGCAGCGGTTTGTGCTGGCTGGCAAGGAAAGTGTAGATAACCGGCAGTACAAACAGGGTAAACAGTGTACCGATGGCCAGACCGGCTACGATAACAATCGCCATGCTGAAACGTGCTGCTGCACCTGGCCCTGAGGCATACAGCAGTGGGATCAGACCGGCAATCATCGCGGCGGTAGTCATCAGAATCGGGCGTAAACGCACTTTAGCGGCGGCCATGACGGCATCCATACGGTTACGGCCGTGCATCAGCTGCTCTTCTTTGGCCACTTCACAGATCAAAATACCGTGTTTGGTTATCAAACCGACCAGCGTAATCAAGCCCACCTGTGAGTAGATGTTCATGGTGGCAAAGCCCCATGCCAGCCCGATCAGCGCACCACAAATCGCCAGTGGTACGGAAACCATGATTACCAGTGGGTCGCGCAGTGATTCAAACTGAATCGACAGCACCAGGAAGATGACGGCCAGTGCTAAACCGAAAGTCCCCAGCAGAGCGTTACCTTCGCTAACAAACTGGCGGGATTCACCGGTAAAGTTATAGCTATAACCTTGTGGTAGCTTCTCGGTCGCTTGGCCTTCAATCCAGTTAACCGCATCACCCATTGCTACACCCGGTGCCAGAACCGCACTCAGGGTTGCTGAGTTCATCTGGTTGAAGTGCGACAGTGATGGCGGCGCTGACTGAACGGTCATCTTCACGAAGTTGCTCAGCGGCACTGATTTACCGTCAGCAGCACGTACGTACAGCTGGTTCAGCAGATCAGGGTTCAGACGATACTTACGCTCAAGCTGTGGGATCACTTCATATGAACGGCCATACAGGTCAATTCGGTTAACATAGCCATCGGCCAGCATGGTTGACAGCGTATTACCGATGCTCTGCATCGTGACACCGTATGCACCGGCTTTGTCTTTATCAATCTGGATATTGACGGTAGCTGAGTTAAAGTTCAGATCCATTGATGAGTAAACGAACATACCGTTACTCTGGATCTGGCTCAACATATCGGTCGCAATCTGGAACAGGCTTTCGAAGCTGTTCGGTGTGGTGATAACAAACTGGAATGGCAGGCCGCTCGACGCACCCGGCAGGGATGGCATCTGGAATGCGGTGACTGACATTGCTGGCAAGTCTTTCACCAGACCGGTCACGCGGTTGGCCACTTCCTGCTGAGAAGCGGTACGCTGACTCCACGGTTTTAATGTGGCCAGACCGAAGGCCTGATTTGCAGTAGGAATACCCGAGAAAATCTGCGAGAACTGCACTTCCGGCTGGTCAGACAGGATTTTGTTGACCGGTGCCATGCTCTGCTGGATGTAATCCAAGTTAGCATTTGACGGTGCTGTACCCATCAGAACCACGACGCCGTTATCTTCATTCGGCGCAAGTTCGCTTGGAATGAATTTAAACAGCAGAGGCAGTGACATAAATACCAGTACCGCAAAGGCAATCACAACCGCACGGTGCTGCATAATGGCGTGCATAATGCGGTCGTAACGTTCGGTCAGATTATCCAGTGCCGTGTGTACGGTCAGCTCGAACTTGCTCGGTTTGTCATGTGCTTTGAGGATATGCGCACACATCATCGGCGACAGCGTCAGTGCGATAATACCGGAAACCAGTACCGCACCAGCCAGTGTCAGTGCAAACTCTTTAAACAGTGAACCGGTCAGGCCGCCCATCAGAGCAATCGGGGCGTATACCGCGCCGAGTGTTAGGGTCATAGCGATAACTGGAACGGCGATTTCACGCGTACCAATAATCGCCGCACGGAACGGAGACTCACCCTCTTTGATGTGCCGATCGACGTTTTCGAGAACGACGATCGCATCATCGACCACCAGACCGATTGCCAGCACCATCGCCAGCAGCGTCATCAGGTTTAAGGTAAACCCGAAGAACTGCATCATCATCGCCACACCAATCAGTGACAGCGGGATGGTGACAACGGGGATCAGTACCGCACGGAAAGAGCCGAGGAACAGCGTGATCACCACCAGTACAATCACACCCGCCTCGACAATGGTTTTCACCACTTCATCAATAGAGTCATTGATTGCAATCGTCGAGTCATACAGTACGTTCATCTGAATCGTACTTGGCATGTTACGGGTCAGGTCCGGTAACAGTTTTAGCACGTTCGCCGCAACAGTGATCGGGTTGGCTGATGGTGCACCGTTAATTGCTGCAACCACCGCTTCACGGCCATTGGCTGATGCGCGATACAAGTCATGGCTTTTCGCCATAGAGACTTTCGCAATATCACCTAAACGGACTACCTGACCACTTTTGTTGGTGCTGATCACCAGTTTTTCCATGTCAGAGACATCGTTAACCTGGGTATCGGCATTACCGTTATAGAACACGAAATCGCCGTTTACCTGACCGGTCGCTGACTGGTAGTTGTTGGCGGTCATCACCTGTACTAAATCGGTTGAGGTAATCCCAAATGCCGCCATTTTGGCCGGATCAGGCCATACGCGCATTGCGTATTTCTCCCCGCCGTACAGGTCAACTTTCGCGACCCCGTCAACGGTAAACAGCATCGGTTTTACTACCCGATCAAGATAGTCAGCAATCTGGCTAGAGTTCAACTCTTGGCTGGTAAAGCCTAAGTAGAGAATACCGGTACTTGAACCGGTTGAACTGGTAATCGTCGGGTCTTGCGCCTCTTGCGGGATCTGAGAACGCACCGAGTTTACCTTTGCCAGAAGGTCTGACATTGCAGCATTCGGGTCTGTATTGAGCTTCATGTAGACCGTAATGGTAGAAGAACCCATCAGGCTGCTTGAGGTCATAAAGTCAATGTTATCCGCCTGTGCAATGGCCTGCTCAAGTGGGGTGGTGATAAAGCCCTGAATCAGGTCAGCACTGGCACCGTAGTAACTGGTGCTGACCGTGATCACGGTGTTGGTCATATCAGGATACTGACGTACCTGCATTTTTAACAAAGCTTGCAGGCCGAGCAATGCGATCAGAAAACTGATCGAAATCGCAAGTACCGGCCGCCGTATAAATATATCGGTAAAGCGCATCATTACACTCCGGTCTTATAGCATCGGTGGCTGTGCAGGCGTAACCAGTGGATCGTCGTTCACGACGTGCACTTTGCTGCCATTACTCAGACGAACCTGACCTGTAGTAACCAAACGATCGCCTGCTTTTAAGCCCTCAAGCACGTGTACGCTATCGCCTTTACGATCACCGGCTTTCACCGTGATTTGTTCAGCACGCAGTACACCCTCTTTCTCTTGCAGGACATACGCAGTTTCACCGTACAGCGTAAACGTGATTGCCGTTTGCGGGATCACAATCTGATCGGTAAGCGTAGGCAGAATAATCTTCGCCTGTGCAAACATACCGGAACGCAGGCGGCCATCGTTGTTTGGAATATCAGCCTGAATCTCAATCAAACCGCTTTGTGCAGTAACCGCAGGTTCAATGGCTGTTACCTGCCCTTTGAACGGCACTTGCGGGTAAGCATCAACATAAATGTCGATTGGCTGACCGGTGTGTACGCGCGAGATTTCAGTTTGTGGGATAGTGAAGCGCAGCTTCATCACTGACACCTCTTCTAAACGCACAATATTGGTACCCGGCTGCAGGTATTGGCCTAAGTTGATATTACGAATACCGACAATACCGCTAAATGGCGCGCGGATTTTGTAGTGATCGATAGTCGCCTTCAGGCTCTCAATTTGGGCCAGCAGAGAAGCGTAGTTAGCCTGCGCTTCATCTAAGTTTGATTTAGAGACAAACTTGGTTTTTGACAGCTCTAAATAGCGCTGATACGTGGCTTTTACAGACGGTAATTTTGCCTGTGCTGCCTGCAAGTTAGCACGCTCAACCTGATCATCAAGCTGCACCAGCACGGTTCCCGCAGTAACCTGATCGCCAGAGTTAAAATTGATCTGTTTTACGATGCCGGGAGTTTGCGTTGATACAAACACACCCTGATTTGGTTCGATAAAACCGATCGCTTCAATCGTTGGGATCCAGTTGGTAGACTTAATCGTCATTTCCGTTACCGGATAATCCGGCTCGGGGCGGTTCGCCAGTGCGTTGGCGATCATATGCTGTTTGAACATGTTAAACCCGATGACGCTGCCAAGAAGGACAACCACCAGCAATAACATCCCTGCGACCCATTTTTTCATCTTGATCTGATGCTCCGTATTAAAAATATCGCTCTGTTAATATGTTCGCGTTCCGTGTGTTTATCCCTTACGGGGCTGGCTTCACAGATTTATGGTGCGAATACTGACTTATCGGGCTTATGCAATGAAGTGCACTCATCCCGCGTATAATCTCTTTATTATCCCTTATCGGGCCGTAAAATAGCGCGCCAACTGGCTTCAATAGTGTGTTCTATTATTTGCGGGCTGAACGTGGTGGTATCACCGTGAATACTCATGCGCCGAAAAAGCCCCTGCGCAGTTTCTAAACTTAACGTAGATAACACCTGTTGCGGTAAATCAATTAACTCACCGCTCGCCACCCCCTCTTCCAGCACTTTAAACCAAACCGCATAGCGCTCACGCTGTTCAGACCATAACGGCCGGCTAAAACCGGGCACATTATCGTACTGATATTGGTTATTGATTTGGTTGGGGTTTTGACAACAAAATTGCCATAAATTCAACCACAACTGGCGATAACGGCCATACAAAGGCCCCTCTGTTGCCACACCGGCACAGATCTGGTTAGCAATACGGGTACGAATTGCGGCTGCCAGTTGAATCAGCAGGTCGTGTTTATCTTTAAAATGGCAATAAATAGTACCGGCTGCAATACCCGCCTGCTGAGCCACTTTCTGCATAGAAAGCCCCTGAAAACCGTGGGTGGCCAAGACAATTTCAGTTGCCGCAAGGATCTGTTCTCGGGTATCGAGCATGGTAAATTCAGCGATTCCTGAAGGGTTATTTATCATCACGCAATACAGTGGTGGGTGCCCGATTCGGGTAAAATAGCACCGATACTGAATGAACGTTCATTTCACATTATTGTAAGCGTTATTTGCATTTGTGCAAACAAAACCCAATCTTACCGCATAAAATCACACTATCGCGCGGCACGAATGTTACGCACTGTTTATGGGATAATAAGCCAACAGCATCACCACACCGCTTTTTAGCCCGTTTTTAACGATGAAGTGCTAAAATCAGCGCGGTATTTGGCAGTAAATTTTCGGAGAAGTGGTATGCGTTTAAACCCCCGTCAGCAGGAAGCAGTAGAGAGTGTCAGCGGCCCCTGCCTTGTTTTAGCCGGTGCAGGTTCGGGTAAAACACGGGTGATCACCACTAAAATTGCGCACCTGATCCGCGTTTGTGGTTATCAGGCCCGCCACATTGTTGCCGTAACCTTTACTAACAAAGCCGCGCGTGAAATGAAAGAGCGTGTTAGCCAGACACTCGGCCGCCATGAGACCAAAGGGTTGCTGGTTTCCACCTTTCACTCACTCGGGTTAGAAATTCTAAAACGTGAACATAAAGCCATTGGTCTCAAAAGCGGTTTTTCACTGTTTGATGATCAAGACCAAATGGCCCTGCTAAAAGAGCTAACAGAGACCCAACTTCAGGGGGATAAAGACCTGCTCAGCCAGCTGGTAAACCAAATATCAAGCTGGAAAAATGATCTGATTTTGCCCGAGCGTGCCAAAGTGATCGCACAAGGCGAACAGGGCTTTTTATTTGCCTACTGCTACGAGCAGTACGACAAACAGTTGCGCGCCTGTAATGTGCTCGATTTTGATGATCTGATTTTGCTGCCGACGTTACTGCTGCGCAACAACCCAGACGTGCGCGAACGCTGGCAGCAGCGGGTACGCTACCTGTTGGTGGATGAGTATCAAGATACCAACACCAGCCAGTACGAGCTGGTAAAGCTCTTGGTGGGAAGCCGTGCCCGTTTTACGGTGGTGGGGGATGATGACCAGTCAATCTACTCATGGCGTGGCGCGCGCCCGCAAAACCTAACATTGCTGAAACAGGATTTTCCGGCTCTGCAGGTGATTAAACTTGAGCAGAACTACCGATCATCCGAGCGGATCTTAAAATCGGCCAACATTCTGATTGCCAACAACCCGCATGAATTTGAAAAGCGGCTATTTTCCGAGCTCGGCTACGGTGATCCGCTGCGCGTACTGCAGGCCAACAACGAAGAGCATGAAGCCGAACGCGTAGTGGGTGAGATTATTGCTCACCGCTTCCTGAATAAAACCCAGTACAGTGATTATGCCATTCTATACCGTGGTAACCACCAATCGCGGACACTGGAAAAGTTACTGATGCAAAACCGCATCCCATACAAAATCTCTGGCGGCACCTCGTTTTTTGCTCGCGCTGAAATCAAAGACATCATGGCGTATCTGCGCCTGCTGACCAACCCGGATGATGACACCGCCTTTTTGCGCGTGGTTAACACTCCCCGCCGTGAAATTGGCCCAGCTACGCTTGAGAAACTCGGCACGTGGGCACACACCCGCAACAAAAGTCTGTTCGCTGCCAGCTTTGATCTGGGGCTAGAGCAACATCTGCAAGGGCGTGGTTTAGATGCTCTGCGGCAGTTTACCCGCTGGATCGTAGAGATTGGTGATCGGGCAGGGCGTGGCGATCCGGTTGCTGCCCTGCGCGATTTGATTCACGGTATTCACTACGAAGCGTGGCTGAATGAAACCTCGCCCAGCCCGAAGGCCGCCGAGATGCGGATGCGTAACGTATCGACCCTGTTCGGCTGGATCACCACCATGCTCGAAGGCGATCAGCACAGCGATAACGAGCCGATGACTCTACCACAAGTGGTACAACGCCTGACCCTGCGCGATATGCTCGAACGCGGTGAGAGTGATGACGATGCTGATCAGGTGCAACTTATGACACTACATGCCTCTAAAGGGCTGGAGTTTCCACATGTATTTTTAATCGGTATGGAAGAGGGCATTTTGCCGCACCAAAGCAGCATGGATGAGGATAATGTGGATGAAGAGCGTCGGCTGGCTTACGTGGGGATTACCCGCGCGCAGAAAACCCTGACCTTTAGTTTGTGCAAAGAGCGCCGCCAGTATGGTGAGCTTATTCGCCCCGAGCCAAGCCGTTTTTTACTTGAACTGCCGCAAGACGATCTGAACTGGGAGCTACGTAAAGCCCCCGCCAGTGCCGAGCAGCGTATGCAGACCGGCCGCGCCGGTGTCGCCGGATTGCGCGATATGCTGGCAAAAGCTAAAAACAAACCCAGTTAATGATACTAATGGCGTGATTTACGGGTTTGCAGATAACGGGTGTTGAGCAGATTCACCAGCAGTAATGAGCGTTTTTCGCCATCAGGCTCAAGAGAGATGGCGGATAACCCCGCGACCCATGCAGCGTCAGCAGTATCTGCTGATTTCTCATTGTTTTCTGAATGATTATTCTGATCGGTAAGTGGTGTATTCGCGTTGAGCTTTTCAGTACTCTGCATCGGCGCAGGCGTTGTGGCTGAAACCGGCTCTGCGGTGGTATTCAGAAAACCAAGATCAAAGCTGGCATATGAGTGCTCAAGCCCACGAATAACCTCATCTGGCACTTTTGCCAGATCATCACCAAAGCGCACCACGCGCGCCACACCACGGGTGGCATGCACCTTGGTGACACTGAACACATCAGGGTCAAAGTGTACAAACAAGTAGTTGGGAAACAGTGCTTCCTGCTCTTCTCGCCAATGCCCGCGGCGCAACTTTTTCACCGTCAGTACCGGACAAAAATGGCGGATAGCCTGCATATCTAAATGCTGCACCGCCCGCGATTGTTGCCCGCGTTTACAATAGAGAAGATACCAAGCGTTCATAAGTGTTTGAGCACATTAAATTTAATTCATACTGTATTAGTAACAATTATGTCATAAATAACCGAAGGCTAATAAGAGGAATACTCTTAAATTTGGCATGCCCCCGCTATAATATGTAATAAGAGTTGTACTCAAATCGCTACATCACCGTGTTATGCCTGCCTGCTGTGTTGTGCGTTATGCACTAACATAGTCACGCGCTCATAATAACCCGCGCATAAAATAATCAGCCATTAAT
>CAMTGL010000018.1 GCA_947071955.1 uncultured Plesiomonas sp. | reverse complement strand
TAACGGACGTGAGGGTTCAAGTCCCTCTCTTCGCACCAACAATTAACGGCGAGAGCCGTTTTTTTGTGCCTAAATTTCAGCCAACCAACCATTTCTCAGCGTCTTATTTATCTCTGCATATCCTGCCAGATGGCCTCTTTCTTCTCTACTTCTCTATTAATACCCCGTAAAAAACGTCAAATTACATACGTAGTATAATTTCACTTTTCATGCTCTTTATTCACAATATTTGCGCAGAGAAGCACACTATTTGGCCTCTTTGATTGCAGACATCTTGTCATTCACGTTAAAACAGCACATCCCTGTTTTTCCGGATACGAGATCATTTAACGAGCAATGGCATTAAAATCCCTCTTTTATAAAAAACTACAGCCCAAACTGATGTTGGCATTTTTGCTCATCGGTACGATCCCATTTAGCCTTACGGCATGGTTTTTATTAAAAGTACATGCTACCGATCTGACCGAGCAAACCAATAACTATCTCGTTGCGGCTCGTGATATTAAAAAAAACCAGTTAAACGACTACTTTCACTCCCTTGAAGAACAAGTCCTCGGCTTTGTGAATACCGAACTCGCCTCGGCAGCCGGAGGGCGTTTTTATGGTCTCGTAAACGCCTTTCAAATGCTCGGCGATAACGATGAACAAGCCCGAATGAATGCCCAAAACCGCTACATCCCCGGCAGCGGTGATAAACCCAGCACCCGCCTGAACGCCGAACCCCCACAAGGGTACGGTGCGTATGTCGGCAGTGAGCGCTATCGGTTACTGCACAGCCGTTTTCACCCTTCATTTGTTGAAAAACTGCGGTTCTCTGATTTTTCAGACATCTTAATTGCCAATACACAGGGCGATATTGTCTATTCGGTGATGAAAAACCGTAACTTTGGCACCAACTTACTGCAAGGCCCGTGGAAAAACAGCCCCTTATCAGAGGCCTTTAAGCAGACTCTTTTAGCCACAGAACAGCACACCATCCAAGCCAGTAAACTGAAAAAAACACCGCTAATATTTATCGATTTTGCCGTAGATCCCATCACCAAAGAGCATGTGGCCTACCTTGCCGCACCGGTTGAGCAAAATGGCTATTTACACTCTATTTTCATCTTTCAGCTAACAAAGCGTAAATTAAACAGCATCTTAAGTGATGCTCAACTGCTCGGTAAAACCAGCTCTATTATTCTAGTCGGGCACGATAATATCGCCCGAGGCGTCACGCCGATGTATGCCCAGCAAACAGCACAACCTCAGCCGTTAACCAGCCCATTAATTCAACAAGTTACCGCAGGAAAAACCGGCAACGGCAACAGCACATCCATTAACGGCGCACCGGTGATCGCCGCCTTTACGCCACTCTCAGTCTTCGGACAATCATGGGGGCTAATTACCGAGACCAAAGCAGAAGAGGCATTTGCACGAATAGAGTCAGCCAAAAAGCTCTTTTTAGCGATTATGATGCTCACCCTCGCGGCCGTTATTTTAGTCTCCCACTGGCTATCCAACTCAATTACCGCCCCGATTAAACAGTTAATGGATGCCGCCAAAGAAGTTTCTGATGGCAATCTTGATCACCCTATTGCTGGGCAAAATCGTGATGACGAGCTCGGCAGTCTGGCCAAAAGCTTTGCCTTTATGCAGGCCTCTATCCGCGATCAGCTCGACCTGATTAAAGCGCAAAATGATGAATTAGCTCAAAAGGTGGCGGTCATTGAAATTCAAAACACCGAGCTGCAGGCCGCTGATAAACTAAAAGATGAGTTTCTGGCCAACACCTCACATGAGCTTCGTACCCCTTTGCATGGAATGCTCGGTATTGCAGAATCTATGCTGGCAGGAGCTGTTGGCGTGCTCACTCCACAGCAAGAACATCAACTGGCTATGATAGCCAAAAGCGGTCACCGTCTCTCTAAACTGGTCAATGAACTGCTCGATTACCATAAAATGCGCTACGGCGATCTCTCGCTGCACGTACAATCGGTTGATGTCAGTGCTGCTGCCAGTGTCGTTATTGAGCTATCACAGCATCTGTTAACAGATAAACCGGTCAAAATTATTAACCGCATATCAGCACAAACCCCGCATGTTATTGCTGACGAACAGCGGCTAGAACAGATTTTGTATAACCTACTTGGCAACGCCATCAAATTTACCAGTGAAGGTAAAATCATTCTCTCTGCCGAACAGCATGATGACTCACTGGTCATATCGGTTCGTGATACCGGGCAGGGTATTCAACCTGAGATGGTTCAGGCTATTTTCGAACCGTTGGTCCAAGCCAGTCGGCAAAGTATCGGATCTGGCCTTGGTCTGGGGCTGAGTATTAGCCGACAATTAGTCGAGCTCATGCAAGGCTCACTCAGCGTACAAACCGAACCTATGATAGGCTCAACATTCCGATTTACCCTGCCGTTGTCGCAGACCACCGTATCGGAAAAACAGCCTCTAAATGCAGCGCATACGGCAGATTCCATCAGCTCAACAAACACGATGACCGAACCGACAAACCATACTGCGGGGCGTATGGCCGCTACGCCAAACACCCCGATCATCCCTACGCTGCTTGCCACTCAACCTGTTACTGATCCACTTGCACCACATATCCTGATTGTTGATGACGAACCGATTAATATCCAGATCCTCTATAACTACCTGAGCTTGTCAGGCTTTAACCTGTGCAGTGTTACCCACGGGGAAGACGCTATTCGCTACTGCCTAGAGCATGAGCCTGATCTGGTATTACTCGATGTGATGATGCCGGAGATCACCGGTTATGATGTCTGTAAAGCACTGCGCGAACACTTTGACCGCGTGCAACTGCCGATTATTATGCTAACCGCTCTCAGCCAGCCGGAAGAGATCGTCCGAGGTTTCAGCGCCGGTGCCAATGATTACCTGACCAAGCCCTTCTGCCAAGATGAGTTGCTTGCCCGTATTCAAACTCAGCTTGATACCCAAAAAATTGCGGGCATTCAACAAGAAAATCGGCAATTGCAGCAAACCCTCAAACAAGAGCAGACACTGATCAGCAGCTTAAAAAGTCTACAGCAACGTCTGCTTACCCTGCTTGAACACAGCATAGAACCTATTTTGCTGACCGATATCAACGGTAATATCAAACTGGCAAATAAAGCGGCACAACTGCTACTGCATACGCCGGATAACGAACTCACACAGCACTCACTCAATGATTGGCTGCACCAACCGCTGTCGGCACTTCTTCCCTCATCGCATGAGTTTTATCAGGGTGATGTTACCCTGACAATCAATGGTGAGCCACGGGAACATGCCATCCAGCTATCACGTTTGCCGGCTAGCACCGACCTCGGTTATCTGGTTATTTTTAAACACGGCGCAACCTTACCCAATCAGCGCGTACAAACCCTTGAGAATGCGCTGGAGTCTCTGGCAACCTTTGCACATAACGGCAATCAAGCCGATCTTGAACAACTGCGCGCCTTAGGCAGTGAATTTGCAGAACTGGCCGAACGTCTACAGGGCAGCGAAGAGCGTGATGCCAAATTACGTGAAGTCATTGTCAATGCAATGAAAATCACCCTAACATACTGGGAAGAGAGCAGCGGAAAAGGGAAGTTTGATCTGGCCGAACAGAGCGGATTATGGCGGGTTTATATTGACCGTGGCACGCTACAAACACGTACCCTAGATAAATACCTACAAATTGAAACGCTGCCAAAAACACCGCGCTGGCGTACAGTCTTAAGCACCCTTGATTTTGTCTTACAGCACAGTAAAAAACGAAATGATAATCGAACAATACTTGAAAACCTGCGTCAGCAACTGCAACAGTTATTAAAATAGCGCACCTTTGTCGGCAGGCTCCACGCTGCCGACACTTGGCTACCCGCACAATAGTTACTCTACTGCCATTTAGTACTCTGACACCTCAATAAAAACCAAGTCAGCCAAACGGTATATTACTCACCTAATTACTGCCCTAAAAGCCTCTTCAAAACTACGCTCTTATCCCAATGAATAGCGCTATAAACCGGCAATAATGGCCGATAAAACACATCAAGCATAATTAGATGACGGGATTGAGATACTAATCACACGATTTCACTCTGACGGTTTTTTACGCTAGCGAAAAAACAAACAGCATCCTTTTATTACATAAATTTACAATTTAAAATAAATTAATAACTATAAAATCAACATGTTAAGTAAAATAAATTGTATTAATAATTACATTTTTCAGGAATAAATTCGGAACTCAAATCACACCCCGATGCAGGTGCTCTTCGGCCATCACAATACTTTTGCCGTTTTTAACGTGAAAACCAGCAAGTTTTACGATATTAACGAAACCGTAGATTGACGCATTTAGCAAAGAAGCGTTTCCTTAGATTGCTGAAGCAGGAAATGCCATCGTTACTACGGGGAGAGAAATAGGAGATGTATAACGATGGCCGACAGCAAGTAAGACAGTTTAGTTTCACTTTTTTGATAACTTCTGTACTTACCACTGCATCAAAACTAATAAGCAAATAGTAAGGAACAGCTATGCTTAGGAAGACAAAAATTGCGGTAGCACTGTTAGCAGCGGTAACCTCTGGCCTCTCTGCAACTGCAACTGTTGCGGCAGAAAAATCAATGGTCACCATTGTCCCAGACTTCTTCACTGCATTTGTTAGAAACTTCAACCCGTACCTGAATACAGCTCTGCGTACTACCACTGACTTCATTTACGAGCCATTGGTTGTATTTAACGAAATGAAGGGTAACGAACCTGTTTTCCGTTTGGCAACAGGCTTCACTATGTCACCTGATCTGAAGAGCGTCACCTTTGACATCCGTGATGGTGTTAAGTGGTCTGATGGCCAACCATTCAGCGCTGATGACGTTGTTTTCTCATTCGACATGGTGAAAAAACACCCAGAGCTAGATACCGTCGGTATTTACAAATGGATTTCTAAAGCCGAGAAAGTAGGCACTAACCAAGTTAAATTTGATTTGGTCGAAGTCAACACTGCGGTTGCTAACGAAATCGTTAAAGTCCCTGTTGTTGCAAAACACGTATGGGAAAAAGTGAAAGACCCTGTCACCTTCACTAACGAAAATCCAGTAGGTAGCGGCCCGTACACCCAAATCGATACCTTCACACCACAACTGTACGTACAGTGTGAAAACCCAAATTACTGGGAAAAAGACAAAGTCAAAGTTGACTGTCTGCGTATGCCACAAATCGCAAACAACGATCAGCTACTGGCTAAAATCGTCAACAGCGAGCTGGACTGGACCTCTTCGTTCATTCCTGATATCGACCGTACTTATGCTGCAGCATCACCAACGCATAAATACTGGTATACCCCAGCAGGCTCTACAGCATTCCTGCTGAACTTCAAGAGCCCGAATGCGGCCACTAATGAAGCCGTTAACAACGTTGATTTCCGCCGTGCATTCTCAATGGCACTTGATCGCCAAGCTATCATTGATATCGCCGCCTACGGTAACGGTGTTGTGAACGACTATGCATCCGGTATCGGTGCTGCATTTAAAAACTGGGCAAGCGAAGGCACACACAACAAATACAAGCCATTCATGACGCATGATGTGAAAGGCGCGAAAGAGTTGTTGGCAAAAGCTGGCTTTAAAGACACCAACGGTGACGGCTTTGTTGAAACACCAACCGGTAAGAAACTGGAGCTGACCATTATCAGCCCGAACGGTTGGACTGACTTTAACAACGTCGTACAGCTGGGTGTTGAACAACTGGCTGATGTGGGTATCAAAGCGAAATCAGCAACACCAGAATTTGCCGTGCTGAACACCAAAATGGCGAAAGGTGACTACGATGCAGCCTTCACCAACTACTTCCACGGCCCAACACCGTTCAAATACTTTGATACTGCGTTTAACTCTAAGTATCAAGGTGGTGAGCAATTTGGTCGTTTCGCCATGCACCACTACAAAGATGCTCAGCTAGATAAACTGCTGGACTCTTTCAACAAAACTGCAGACAAAAAAGAGCAGCACGAAATCATGAACCAGATCCAAGAGCGCGTTGCGTCTCAACAGATCACCGTTCCTGTATACAGTGGTGTTGAATTCTTCCAGTACAACACCAAGCGTTTCGACGGCTGGTTTAATGAGAAGAATCCAGTTGCTCGTCCACAAATTTGGGCCGGTTACCCAGAGCGTTTACTGCAAGTTCTGTCTTTAACACCGAAACAGTCTTAACAGACCTGAGGCCTGGGGTTGGCTCAGGCCTCCATTAATCTTCAACCCCCTGTATATCCGCCAAGCAAGCTGGCCGAACGGAGCCAGGGGGTTTTCTTTACCCTAATAATTATAAAAAGCGGTGCCAGACAAGGAATCCAAGGACAAAAATTCTTAAGGAAAGGTGTGAGTTATGGGCTTTTTTATTAGACGTTTATCTTTTTATCTCGTCGCATTTATGGTCGCCGCGACGATTAATTTTGCACTGCCGCGTGCTATGCCCGGTGATCCCGTTACCATGATGTTTGCTTCGGCAACAGCACAAGTAACACCAGAAAAAATCGAAGCACTGAAAAAAATGTTCGGGTTTGTTGATGCCCCAATGTGGCAACAATATTTAACCTATATCAAAAGTATTTTCAGTGGCCAATTAGGGATATCCACACAGTTCTTCCCCGCTACCGTCAATGACGTTTTAGCCTCTGCATTTGGCTGGTCACTATTTCTTGCCGGTACTGCCATTATCGTTGCCTTTGCCATTGGCTCAGTGATGGGTATTTTTGCGGCATGGTTCCGCGGAAGCCGCTACGACTCCATCGCCTCTCCACTGATGATGGTCTTTCAAGCCGTTCCTCCGGTAGTCGTCGCTCTGCTGGCACTGTTTACCTTTGGTGTCGGTCTGCAATGGTTCCCTACCAGTTATGCATTCACCCCCGGTACAGAGCCTGCGTTTAGCTGGGAATTTATCAGTGATGTGCTGTACCACGCCATCATGCCCGTCGGTTGTGCTGCGCTGATTCAAGTCGGTGGTTTTTTGATCACCATGCGTAACAACATGATTAACCTACTAAACGAAGACTTTATCACCATGGCAAAAGCCAAAGGCTTGAGCCAAAACCGAGTGGTCTTTAACTACGCGGCCCGTAACGCCATTCTGCCAACCGTTACCGCACTCTCGATGGCATTAGGTACGGCAATTGGTGGTCAGTTAATTATCGAAATCGTCTTTAACTACCCAGGTCTTGGTACCGTACTTTATAAAGCAATTCTGGCGCGTGATTATCAGGTAATTCAAGGTCAGCTTCTGTTGATGTGTGTCTTTATGCTGACGTTCAACTTCATTGCTGACTTGCTGTATGTCGTTCTAGACCCACGTCTACGCAAGGGAGGGAAATAATCATGCGTATGCCTAGTTTTGTCAAAATTCTGCTCGGGAACCCTAAGGCGTTAGTGGGTTCAGGCATTATTGTTGCCTTTATTTTACTAGCACTGTCAGCCTCAATGGTCACCACCCATGTGCCTGATAAACGAGTTGGCCGCCCACATGAGGCACCGAGTGCAGAGCATGTCATGGGGACAACCCGTATGGGCCGTGATGTGATGAGTCAAGTGATCCATGGCGGGCGCATCTCACTGGCTGTTGGTTTTGGTGCTGGCATTATTGTCTGTACTTTAGCGGTCGCGATGGGCGTCACTGCCGGTTACTTTGGTGGCAAAATTGATGAAGTTCTAACCTTTTTCATGAATGTCATGTTGGTTATCCCACAACTCCCGCTACTGTTTGTACTGGCGGCATTTATTGGTCAAGCGAGCCCCTTAGTCATCACGCTCATTATCGGCCTCACGTCATGGGCGTGGGGAGCAAGGGTTGTTAGAGCACAAACGATGTCATTGCGGGAAAAAGAGTTTGTTAAAGCAGCCGAACTGCTGGGTGAACCCTCTTGGCGGATCATTTTAGTCGAGATCCTGCCGAACCTGATGTCAATCATTGGTGCATCGTTTATAGGCTCGGTGATGTACGCCATCATGACTGAAGCAACACTTGAGTATCTGGGCTTAGGCGATCCCAACGTCGTGAGCTGGGGCATCATGCTCTACAACGTACAAACCTCATCCTCTATCTTGGTGGGGGCATGGTGGGAAGTTATCGCACCTTGTGTAGCACTGATGATTTTGGTTGTCGGCCTTGCTCTGCTGAACTTTGCTGTCGATGAGATTGCCAACCCACAACTGCGTTCACACAAAGGTATGCAGCGCTGGAAATCAATAACGAATAAAAAACAACAGCCGGAGGGAACCGCATGAGTCAGGATATTCAGTTAGAGGTCCGTAACCTCTGTGTCGACTACATCACTGATGCTGGTGATATCCGTGCCGTGAATAACGTCAGTTTCGACATCAAAAAAGGTGAGATTTTTGGTCTGGCCGGCGAGTCTGGTTGCGGTAAAAGTACCGTTGCCTTCTCTGCGATGCGCCTGCATAAGCCACCTGCATTCATCACCGGTGGCCAGATCCTGTTTGATGGCCGCGATATTCTGACATTCAGCGAAAATGAAATGGCTAAATTTCGCTGGAGCAATATCAGCATGGTCTTCCAAAGTGCCATGAATGCGCTCAATCCGGTACTGACACTCGAAGAGCAATTTTGTGATGTGCTGATGGCACATACCAATATGACCCGTCAGCAAGCTGTACGCCGTGCTGAAGGTCTGCTGGAAATTGTGGATATCCATCCAAGTCGCCTCAATGACTATCCGCACCAGTTTTCAGGGGGGATGCGTCAGCGTTTGGTCATTGCCATCGCACTGGCACTCAACCCTAAACTGATCATTATGGATGAACCCACCACCGCACTCGATGTGGTTGTGCAGCGCGAGATCCTGCAAAAGATCTATGCACTGAAAGAGGAGTTCGGCTTCTCTATTTTGTTCATCACCCATGACTTGAGCTTAATGGTCGAATTCACTGACCGTATCGGCATCATGTATGCCGGTGAATTGGCAGAAGTAGCGCCATCAAAAGCCATTTTGACTTCACCGTATCACCCTTATACCGAAGGGCTGGCCAGCTCGTTCCCACCAATGTTTGGGCCGAAAACCAAACTGGCGGGAATTCCCGGAAATCCGCTCAACATGCTGGAGATCCCGGTAGGTTGTCGCTTCCAAGCTCGTTGCCCGAAAGCAACCTCGCAGTGCTTTACCGAGTACACCAAACTGCATGAAGTTGAATCACAGCGCTTTACTAACTGCCATCTGTTTACCCAGCAGGCAGAACAGAAGCTGGTTATCGGATAAGGAGTTAAGCCATGACCAATATTGTTGATCTACCAATTATTGAAGGAAAAGGGATAGTCAAAGACTTCCCGATTAATAGCCACGCACTGGCAAAACCGATGATGCGTGCGCTCAATGATGTGTCATTTAAATTATATCGTGGCCGTGCGCTGGCTGTAGTGGGTGAATCGGGGTCAGGTAAAAGTACAACCGCCCGTATTATTTCAAAAATGTATACCCAAACCGCCGGTAAAATTACCTATAAAGGGCGTGATATTAAAGAGATTAAATCACGCTCTGAAATGCTTGAGTACCGCGCAGGCATTCAAATGGTATGGCAAGATCCGTTTGGATCTCTTAATCCGACACACAATATTTATCACCATATTGCCCGCCCTCTGCTATTGCATAAAAAAGTACATGGCGAGAAAGAGTGCCGTGAGCGTGTATACCAACTGCTTGAACAAGTTGGGTTAGTGCCAGCAAAAGCGACCGCCGAGAAATACCCCCACCAGCTTTCCGGTGGCCAACGCCAGCGGGTGAATATCGCCCGTAATTTGGCTGTGGAAGCGGATGTCGTCTTGGCTGATGAGCCAACGTCGATGCTTGATGTTTCTATCCGTGCCGGTGTTTTAAACCTGCTCGAAGAGATGAAACATGAAAATCAGATGGCCATGATGTACATCACCCACGATATCGCCACTGCCCGCTATTTGGCAGAAGATATCGCCGTTATGTATGTTGGCCATATGGTTGAATGGGGTGATACCGAAGAGGTGATCCATCACCCTCAGCACCCCTATACTCGGTTGCTCATCTCTGCGGTTCCCGATCCAAGCAAGAGTATTCATGCTCAACTCGAAGGTGAGAAAGGTGAGATACCACTTTGGACACCTGACAGTATCGGCTGCCCATTTGCTGCACGTTGTACCCATGCAACCGCAAAATGCACCGATGCATTGCCGGGGATTACTCAGCTTGGCAGTAACCACTTTGTTCGTTGCCACCTTTTCGCATAAGGAATGTCCATGCTGCTAGTAAACCATCTCGGCTACGAGCGGCACGGCGCAAAACAGGCGGTGCTACAAGCACCGTCTGGTCTGCGCGGCCAGCAAGCCTGTCTTCACCGAGCTGAAGACAATGTTGTGGTATGTCAGGTCGCCATTGAACAGCAAGGCTCAGTTCAGGGGTGGAAAGATCGCTATTTCTATACCCTCAATTTTTCTGATTACCAATGTAATGGGCATTTTTACCTGTCACTGGGAACGTTCAGATCACACACTTTTGAGATTGGTGAAGGCCTTTATCTACAAAACACTATGTCTGATGTGCTGAACTATTTTAAATCCCAGCGTTGCAGTGGTCGCTATGATCAGCAA
Organism: uncultured Plesiomonas sp.; assembly: GCA_947071955.1. Taxonomy (GTDB): domain Bacteria; phylum Pseudomonadota; class Gammaproteobacteria; order Enterobacterales; family CAMTGL01; genus Plesiomonas. The sequence continues at coordinate 5,532 of CAMTGL010000018.1, read as the reverse complement.
GATCAACAGGCTGTTTTCTTTGATCATCCAGAGAAAGCTCCGGTTGATCTGCATGGCGGTTGGTATGATGCCTCTGGTGATGTGAGTAAGTATCTCAGCCACCTCTCTTTTGCTAACCACATGAATCCACAGCAGATCCCTCTGGTTGCATGGAATATGTTTCGTGCCGCAGAAATTCTGGCCGATGATACCCGCTTAAAAATTCAAAACCTGTATCACCGCATGCTTGATGAATCCCTGTATGGCGCTGACTTTCTAGTCAGAATGCAAGCGCCTGAAGGTTACTTCTACATGACAGTGTTTGATCGCTGGAGTAAGCAGCCAGAACAGCGCCACATCTGCAGTTATGCAACACAAAGTGGGCATAAATCAGATCAGTGGCAAGCCGGTTTCCGCCAAGGTGGTGGAGTAGCAATTGCTGCACTGGCGGAAGCCGCACGGCAGACACGACACGGAGAGTATGATCAGGGTACTTATCTACGCACAGCATTGAGCGGATACTGGCATCTACGTGAATACAACACCCGCTATCTTGATGATGGGCAAGAGAACATCATTGATGAGTATTGTGCACTACTGGCAGCCACCGCACTCTACCGAGCAACACGCGATCAACGCATACAGCAAGAGTGCCATTACTGGGCCGAGCGTTTGTCTGCCCGACAAAAAAGCGATCACCTTCAATCTCACTTTTGGTCTTCTGACGAGCTCGGTGAGCGGCCGTTTTATCACGCCTCTGATGCTGGTCTACCGGTTATTGCTCTCACTTACCATTTACAGCACAGCGCATTGCCAGCTCAAACCGTTCAGTTACAACAGGTCATCGAACAGGCAATACAGAGCGAACTGGCATTAACACAGCAAATTTTTAACCCATTTGGTTACCCGCGCCAATATGTAAAAGGGGTTCAGAGCGCCAAACGCAGCAGCTTTTTTATCCCGCACGATAATGAAAGTGGTTATTGGTGGCAGGGCGAAAATGCCCGTTTAGGCTCACTAAGTTGTATGGCTATGCTCGCCCGCCCTTATCTCAATACTGAGAGCAACCCGCAACTGACGCATGCAATTAAACACTATGCGACCCATGCATTAGATTGGATTTTAGGATTAAACCCTTTTGATATCTGCATGTTAGAGGGGGCTGGCCACAACAACCCAACCTATCTTGATGCCTACCCAAGTGCCAAAGGGGGCGTCTGCAATGGGATCACTGCAGGGTTTGAGGATGAAGCGGATCTCGATTTTAAACCTGCCGCTTATGCTGACGATATCATGCAAAACTGGCGCTGGGGCGAACAGTGGCTCCCCCATGCAAGCTGGTATCTCTTTGCTATCACCGTAATGTTTAAGGAGTCTTCGCATGTCTGATATTTTGTTTGTCGGCGTAGATGGTGGCGGTACCAGTTGCCGTGCACGGATCCGTGATCAGCAGGGAAATACGTTGGGCGAAGGCCATGCAGGCAGCGCCAATATTCTTCTGGGTGCTGAAATTGCAATGCAATCTGTTCAGCACGCCATTGGCGATGCCACCCAGCAAGCTGGACTCTCCGTGCGTGACTACCAACGTATGCACGTTTGCTTTGCGCTGGCAGGTGCGGAACACAAATCAGCACAAGACACCTTCAACCGCCTGCCAACCTCATACGCACGCCAAGTGCTGATTACCGATGCTCTAGCCGCCTGTTTAGGTGCTTGGGGTGGCAATGATGGTGCAGTGCTGATTGCCGGAACCGGCTCTTGTGGATTGATTTATCAACACCACAAAATCACCACTCTCGGCGGACATGAGTTCCCCATCTCTGATCAGGGAAGTGGTGCACGTCTTGGTTTAGCCTGTATCCAACAAGCCCGGCGATCTATTGAGCGAAGTACCGCCGCTTCAACACTTGCCGAAGCCATTTTTAGCCAGTTTGATCTCGACATTGACAGCATCGTCAGCTGGTCAAAAACGGCTAGGCCACGTGACTATGCCGCATTCTCACCAATGATTTTCCAGTTTGCCGCACAAGGTGATTATCTGGCCCATCAGCTACTTAACAGTACAGCCCGTGATATTGAAATGTTACTCGATGCTCTGCACAAAAAAGGGGCCGACAACGTGGCACTGATGGGCAGCATCGGTAAATACATTCAACCGTGGTTGCAATCAAGCTATCAGGCACGCTTACAGACACCAAAACAAGATGCCATTGATGGCGCAATTCTGTATGCACAGCAACATTTAGCGCAATCGGCAGTTATGTCGAACTAAGACGGTATTTATCATGAATTTACAACTTGAGCTTGCTACTGTTCACGTAAACCCGCCCTATTGCGGGTTTAGGGCCACTATCCTCAATCACTCAGAACATCCCATAACAGATTGGATCTGTTGCTTTTCTATTTGCCGTTTAATCAACCCTGCTACCGTGCAGTCTGGAAAGATCGAGCAAATTGGCAGTTTTTGTCGCTTTACTCCCAACGGTAATCCAACCCTTGCTGCCGGTGGAACATTTAGCTTTGAATTTGAATTGGGTACAGCGCCTCTTCACTACAGCAGTGATGGTTTTGGTGATGCCTATCTGGAACTGACCAAAATAGATAACAAGAGAGATGATAACGCTACTACGAAAATACGTTATCCCATCCACATTGGCGTATTTGATCTGGCACTCGCTGCAGCGCCATTAGGTGACTCTCTGCCAACAGTCAGTGCTAAACAGGGCATTATTCCCGTGCCACAGCACTGTGCATGGGGAGAGTCTACATTTATGCTGGGTGAGATGAGCGCCATAGGGCAATCTGACACACTCGCTGAAATCGCCATGCAGTGGTTGCAAGAAGAAGCTTCTGCACGCTGTGGATTGCCTTTACCAAAAAAAACAGAAGGGCAAATCGTTTTTCTACGTGATACTACCCTGCCTGATGCTGCTTATACTCTGGTTATTGATACATCAGGCATCACACTGAGCGCAAACTCGGTTGTCGGTTTTATCCATGCTACCGCCAGCTTATTACAGTGCATTCCCGCTATGTCAGCGCACAGTAAGCAGAATGTTTACCCAATTCACGCTGTTGAAATTCATGATAAGCCTCGCTTTGCATACCGTGGAATGATGCTCGATTGCGGTCGCCACTTCCACACAATTAGCACCATTAAGCGTCTAATTAACCAGCTCGCTTATTACAAATTTAATACCTTCCACTGGCACTTAACCGATGATGAAGGCTGGCGGATTGAAATTAAAGCGTATCCGGAATTAACCCATGTTGGTGCATGGCGCGGACCAGATGAGGTCATCGCCCCGCAATATACACAGCTTTCCACTCGCCATGGTGGTTTTTATACCCAAGCTGAAATCCGCGATGTCATCGCCTACGCGCAGGATCGTGGCATCATGATTATTCCGGAAATCGATATCCCAGGGCACTGTCGAGCGGCTATTTTAGCGCTACCCGAACTGCTGCGCGATCCAACAGACCACTCACAGTATCGCAGCATTCAATACTATAACGACAATATCCTCTCCCCTGCACTACAAAGTACCTACACATTTTTAGATACCGTATTTGCTGAGGTCTGCGCACTATTTCCAGCGCCGTATGTCCATATCGGTGCTGATGAAGTCCCCGAAGGAGTGTGGACTGACAGCCCAGCCTGTCTTGCCATGATGCAACAACATAACTATCAATCTCCCAAAGAGTTACAAGGGCATCTGCTGCGTTACGTCGAACAGCAACTTAAGGCGCATGGAAAACGCATGATGGGCTGGGAAGAGGCCACCGATGGTAACAAAGTCAGCAAACAAACCATTATTTTTTCATGGAGAGGCGAAGCCGCAGGCGCTGAATGTATAACACAGGGGTATGACGTCATCATGCAACCAGCACCTTATACCTATCTCGACTTTGCACAGAGTAAAGACCCCTCTGAACCGGGAGTAGATTGGGCCGGCAATCTAAATTTGGAACAAGCTTATCATTATGAGCCTCTGTCAGATCTTCCTTCTGACTCGCCATTACGTGAACATGTACTAGGCCTTCAAGCTGCATTATGGTGCGAGCAAATTAATAATCAAAATCGCATCGACTACATGCTTTATCCACGTTTACTGGCTCTGTCTGAAGCGGCATGGAGTCAAAAACATATCCGTAACTGGCACGATTTTTTGCAACGACTGCAAGCTCATCGGCCTTTGCTCGATAGACATGGCATTAATTACCGCCAATTTTAGGTGTGAGAGAACGTTACTTTAAAGGATGGTTTTTACATGAAATACGGTTACTTTGATAATGACAACAGGGAATATGTCATCACCCGTCCCGATGTGCCTGCGCCGTGGACTAACTATTTAGGGGTGAACGATTTCTGTACGGTAATTTCTCACAATGCCGGTGGTTATTCTTTCTATAAATCACCCGAGTATCACCGAGTGACCAAATTCCGCCCAAATGCAACATTTGATCGCCCAGGTCACTATGTTTACCTGCGAGATGATCAGAGCGGTGATTATTGGTCTATTTCATGGCAACCGGTAGGTAAAGACTTAGAACAAGCACAATATGAGTGCCGCCATGGTCTTTCCTATTCAAAATTTTCTTGTCAATACAACGGTATTGATGCCAAGAAAACACTGTTTGTTCCGGTCAATGACAACGTTGAATTGTGGGATATCACCCTTAAAAATACCAGTACAACACCGCGAACTCTCAGCGCATTCTCATTTGTCGAGTTCTCTTTTAGCCACATCACCTCTGATAATCAGAACCATCAAATGAGCCTGTATTCAGCAGGCACACGTTATGATGCTGGCGTGCTTGAATATGATCTGTTCTATAACCCGAGTAAAGAGACCGGTTATTACTTCTTTGCCTCTAGCTTTACCCCAGACAGCTTTGATGGGCTACGTGACAACTTCCTCGGTGCATATCGTGAGGAGTCTAAACCTATTGCAGTAGAGCGCGGATACTGCTCGAACAGCTTTGAGAAAACCGGTAACCACTGTGGTTCATTGCACAAAGCCTTTACTCTGCAACCGGGTGAAGAAGTACGCTTTGTTTATATGCTCGGTGTCGGTGATATGGAAGCCGGTCAGCAATTAAAAGAAAAATACAGCAATTTAGCCAACGTTGATGCCGCATTTGCCGAAATCAAACAACATTGGGCACAACGTGTCGAAAAATTCCAGTGTCAGACACCGCATGAAGGCCTTGATACCATGTTAAATACATGGACACTTTATCAAGCTGAAACCTGTGTTGTATGGTCACGCTTTGCCTCATTTATCGAAGTTGGTGGGCGTACCGGATTAGGTTATCGTGATACCGCACAAGATGCGATGGCCGTTCCACACACCAATCCAGTCAAAACGAAACAACGCCTGATTGAACTATTGCGTGGCCAAGTCAAAGAGGGTTACGGCCTGCACTTATTTGATCCCGCTTGGTTTGATCCCAATAAGAGCAATGCACCGGCATATAAATCACCAACTGTTGTCCCAACCCCGAATGCCGATGACATGATCCACGGTTTAGAAGACACCTGTTCAGATG
>CAMTGL010000017.1 GCA_947071955.1 uncultured Plesiomonas sp. | reverse complement strand
TCACCAAAGTTGATCCGCCGGTTGAGGGTAACCGTATCTTCTCTGAAGAGGTGACCCGTAAAGTCATTCATATGATGGAAAGCGTGGCACTACCCGGTGGTGGTGGCCGACGTGCAGCTATCGATGGCTACCGAATTGCGATTAAAACCGGTACTGCGAAAAAGATTGGTCCGAACGGAAAGTACATCGATAAATATATTGCGTATACCGCCGGTGTTGCACCGGCGAGTAACCCGCGTCTGGCATTAGTTGTGGTGATTAACGAACCTCAAGCCGGACAATATTATGGTGGTGCGGTATCAGCACCTATCTTCTCCGCCATTATGGGTGGAGCTTTGCGGATCCTCAATATCGCCCCAGACGCCTTGCCTGCGGGAGATGAAGTAGTTATTAACAGGAGTGGTAACGCCCGTGTCAACACATGATCTGCGCACTTTATTAGCGCCTTGGGTGGATAACGCCCCGGCGTGCGCGTTACGGGAGATGACCTTAGACAGCCGCACTGCGGCTGCGGGCGATCTGTTTATTGCAGTAATGGGGCATAAGACCGACGGTCGGCGCTATATTCCTCAAGCGATTGCTCAAGGTGTGGCGGCGATTATTGCCGATGCAGAAGGCGAGGCTTCAGACGGTACTGTGCGTGAAATTCACGGTATACCTGTGGTGTATTTAACCCAGCTCAATCACCGTTTGTCTGCGCTGGCGGGACGTTTTTACCATCAGCCGAGCGAAAAATTAACGCTGGTCGGTATTACCGGCACAAACGGAAAAACCACCACGGCGCAGTTGTTAGCACAGTGGAGTGCTCTGCTCGGTGAGCGCGCGGCTGTGATGGGAACGGTGGGTAACGGGCTTCTGGGGCAGATTACCCCGACCGACAATACCACCGGTTCGGCGGTTGACGTTCAGCATACGCTCAATGATCTCTGTCAGCAGGGGGCAACGTTTGCCGCGATGGAGGTCTCTTCACACGGATTGGTACAAGATCGCGTGGCAGCCCTGAAGTTTGCTGCCGCAGTATTTACCAATTTGAGCCGTGATCACCTTGATTATCACGGCAATATGGAGAACTACGCCGAAGCCAAATGGCGACTTTTTCAGAATCATCATGTCGAACAGGCAATTATTAATGCCGATGATGCTGTTGGCCGCCGCTGGTTAACACAGCGCCCTGATGCTGTTGCCGTTAGCATGGCCGCGCCATTGCCGCAAGATTGGGCTGGGCGCTGGTTACAGGTGACTGCAGTTGATTATCATGATCAAGGTGCACGTATACAGCTTGATTCTAGTTGGGGGACTTGCGAAATTGAAAGCCGCCTGATGGGTGCATTCAATGTGAGCAACCTGACACTGGTATTGGCCACCTTACTGGCTCTGGGCTACCCGCTGTCTGATTTAGTGCACACCGCCGCTGAGCTACAGCCAGTCTGTGGCCGGATGGAAGTATTTACCGCGCCGGCGCGCCCAACCGTGCTGGTGGATTATGCCCATACGCCTGATGCGCTAGAGAAAGCGCTGGAAGCGGCCCGTTTACATTGCCGTGGCCGTTTGTGGTGCGTGTTTGGGTGTGGCGGTGATCGTGATCGCGGCAAACGCCCACTGATGGGTGCAATAGCAGAACAACTGGCCGACTGTGTTGTGATCACCGATGATAATCCGCGCACAGAAGAGCCGCAGGTCATTGTGGCGGATATTCTGACGGGTCTGCTTAACCCTGCCAGTGTTCAGATTATCTCAGGTCGCGCAGAAGCTGTGACCACCGTGATTATGAATGCACGGGCTGATGATGTGGTACTGATTGCCGGTAAAGGGCACGAGGATTACCAGATTATTGGTCAGCGCAAGCTTGACTACTCTGATCGTGAAACTGTTGCCCGTTTATTGGGGGTGGTTGCATGATCCCCTTAACTCTTGGCATGCTGGCCGACGTTGTGGGTGGCCAGCTGTCATCAAATCAGGCTTCATCCACACACATTATCGAACAGGTCACGACGGATACTCGTCAGCTTGCCAACGGCGGGTTGTTTATTGCTCTGCGCGGTGAGCGTTTTGATGCGCACGACTTTGCTCGACAAGCGGTTGAGCGTGGCGCACAAGCCTTGCTCGTTGATCATTACCTGAACGATGAGACACTGCAATCTGTACCGCAGTGTGTAGTCGCCGATACCCGTATTGCGCTCGGTTTACTGGCGAAGTGGGTACGCCAGCAGTCACGTGCTCGCGTGGTCGCGATGACCGGCTCTTCCGGCAAAACCACCGTAAAAGAGATGACAGCCGCTATTTTGCGCCAGCGTGGTTCAGTGCTCAGTACCGCCGGTAATTTTAACAATGACATCGGCGTTCCTCTGACCTTGCTACGGCTGACCGCTGAACATGATTATGCGGTGATTGAGCTTGGCGCAAACCATATTGGCGAAATTGCCTATACTACCGCACTGGTTCAGCCGGAAGTGGCACTGGTCAATAACGTGATGGCCGCACATCTTGAGGGGTTTGGCTCTCTGGCGGGCGTGCATCAGGCGAAAGGTGAAATTTATCAGGGCCTGCCCGAGGGCGGGATCGCAATTGTTAACCTTGATATTGCTGATCATCAGGCATGGCAGCCTCATTTCAGTGGAAAATCAGTCAATACATGGTCACTGACCCAACCGGCCGATTATCACGCTGAAAACATCTCAACTGAGCAGGGTGTCACCCAGTTCACTCTGTGTACTCCACAGGGAAATATCGCAGTCATCTTACCTTATCCGGGGCAGCATAATATTGCCAATGCACTGGCCGCAGCCGCGTTGAGCTTATCTGTGGGCGCAAGTCTTGAAGATGTTGCTGCAGGCTTACTCTCTTTGCAGCCAGTGAAAGGGCGTTTATTCCCACTACAGATTACGCCACAATTATTAGTGATTGATGACACTTACAATGCCAACGTTGGGTCAATGCAGGCGGCGATAAAGGTGTTGGCTCAGCAGTCAGGGGTGCAGATCTTCGTGGTAGGGGATATGGGTGAATTAGGTCCAGATAGTCTTGATTGTCATCAGGAAGTGGGTATCAGTGCGTTGCAAGCCGGTCTGACACAGGTGATGAGTGTTGGCACATTAAGTGCAGCGATCAGTGCGCCGAGCCACGGTCAGCACTTCGCTGATAAATCAGCACTTATTGCCGCATTGTTGCCACAGATATCCGCACATTTACAGGAAAAAACGGCAGTCACCGTTTTGGTTAAAGGTTCACGCAGCGCTGCAATGGAGCAGGTAGTGCAGGCGTTGCAGGAGACATATTCATGTTAGTTTGGTTAGCCGAGCAGCTGGCGCAGTATTATACCGGTTTTCACGTTTTCTCTTATTTAACCCTGCGGGCGATTGTTAGCCTGCTAACTGCATTGGCGATTGCGTTATGGATGGGGCCACACTTAATCGCGTGGCTGCAAAAATTACAAATAGGTCAGGTTGTTCGCAACGATGGCCCTGAATCGCATTTTAGCAAACGTGGTACGCCAACAATGGGCGGTATCATGATACTGACCGCGATCAGCGTCTCGGTATTGCTGTGGGCTAACCTTAGCAACCTGTATGTCTGGTGTGTTCTGTTTGTACTGCTGGGTTATGGTGTGGTGGGGTTTGTTGATGACTACCGCAAAGTGGTACGTAAAAACAGTAAAGGCTTGATTGCACGCTGGAAATACTTTTGGCAGTCGGTTATTGCTTTGCTGGTTGCCTTTACGTTGTTTGCGATAGGTAAAGATACTCCGGCTACTCAACTGGTTGTACCGTTCTTCAAAGACATCATGCCGCAATTGGGTGTGTTGTATATTTTGCTGGCCTATTTTGTGATTGTCGGCACCAGCAATGCGGTGAACTTAACCGATGGATTAGATGGTCTGGCTATTATGCCGACCGTTTTTGTCGCCGCCGGTTTGGGGCTCGTTGCATGGGCGACCGGTAACGTTAATTTCGCGGAATATCTGCATATTCCCTACATTCGGCACAGCGGCGAGCTAGTGGTTGTATGTACCGCTATTGTTGGTGCTGGCCTAGGTTTTTTGTGGTTTAACACCTATCCAGCCCAAGTATTTATGGGCGATGTCGGCTCATTAGCACTCGGTGGCGCATTAGGAACAATTGCCGTATTACTGCGTCAAGAGTTCCTGCTGTTCATCATGGGTGGTGTGTTTGTGATGGAAACACTGTCAGTTATCCTGCAAGTTGGATCATTTAAACTGCGCGGGCAGCGAATTTTCCGGATGGCGCCTATCCATCACCATTACGAGCTAAAAGGCTGGCCAGAGCCGCGGGTTATTGTGCGCTTTTGGATAATTTCACTGATGTTAGTCCTCATCGGTCTGGCTACACTGAAAATTCGCTAAGGATTGGCCATGGCACGCTATGCAGACAAAAATATCGTCATTATCGGGCTGGGGGCAACCGGCCTCTCTTGTGTGGATTTCTTTCTCAGCCAGAATGTGATCCCAAAAGTGATTGATACCCGCAATGCACCCGTTGGGCTGGATAAACTTCCGGCGACCATTGAGGTACATACCGGTGGATTAAATCAAGCATGGTTACTGAATGCCGATTTGATTATTGCTAGCCCCGGAATTGCACTTTCGCGCCCTGAATTACAGGCTGCACTGGCCGCAGGGGTAGAAATTATCGGTGATATCGAACTGTTTTGCCGTGAAGCAAAAGCGCCCATCATTGCGATTACCGGTTCAAATGGCAAAAGTACTGTCACCCGTTTGGTTGGTGAGATGGCTGCAAGTGCCGGATTATGCGTAGGGGTAGGCGGTAATATCGGCATTCCAGCATTATCTCTGCTAGAGCACCGTTATGATCTGTATGTACTTGAATTGTCGAGTTTCCAGCTGGAAACCACCCACAGTTTACAAGCTATTGCTGCTACGGTACTGAATGTGACCGAAGATCATATGGATCGCTATCAGGGTCTAGATGATTATCGTGCAGCAAAGCTCTCTATTTATCAGCATGCCGCGCACCTTATCATCAATGCTGATGATCCGTTAACCATGCCAGAAGCACTTGCTGATGGTCCGATTATCAGCTTTGGGATCACACAAGGTCAGTACCGTTTATCGGAAATTGATGGAACACAGTGGCTTACTGCACCAGTTGTTGGCGATCTCCACGCCGTCGAGCGTTCAGACGCTATATTACCGGTCAGTGAAATGAAACTGGTTGGTCAGCACAACTATGCTAACGCGCTTGCTGCTCTGGCACTGGCTGATGCCGCCGGCATTTCGCGTACTGGCGCATCGCAGGCCTTGCGTATATTTGGCGGATTAGAGCATCGCTTTCAGTTGGTGCACGAAGCGCGTGGAATTCGCTGGATTAATGACTCTAAAGCGACCAACGTGGGCAGTACTGAAGCTGCGTTACACGGTTTGAAAGTGAGTGGTTGCTTACATTTATTGCTTGGTGGCGATGGAAAAGGCGCTGATTTCAGCTCATTACAACCCTTACTGCAATCGGCTCATATTCAGCTGTACTGTTTTGGCCGTGATGGACAACAGTTGGCGGCATTAAAACCGGGGTCTGTGTTGGTTGAAACGCTTGAACAAGCCATGCAACAGATCGCAGGTATTGTCAGTACTGGTGATATGGTTTTGCTGTCTCCGGCCTGTGCTAGCTTGGATCAGTTTAAAAACTTTGAAGTCCGCGGGCAGGAATTTGTGCGTTTGGCACGGGAGCTGGCGCAATGATAGGGGCAGGCATACTGTCACGTATCACCAATTGGGTGACCGGTGCATGGGAAAATGATGATCCGGGCACCGGATTGTACGATCGCACGCTGCTCTGGCTGGCTATCGGTTTGGCACTGATTGGCTTAATCATGGTGACTTCTGCCTCGATGCCGGTTGGGCAGCGTTTGGCCGATGATCCTTTCCTCTTTGCTAAACGGCATGTTCTGTATCTCGTCATTGCCTTTGGTTTGGCTCTGGCGACGTTACGGATGCCGATGAGCCTGTGGCAACAACTTGGTGTACCGCTGTTGTTACTTTCTATCTTGATGCTGATAGTAGTGCTCGGTGTCGGTAGCTCAGTTAACGGTGCATCGCGCTGGATATCTTTTGGGCCCTTGCGTATTCAGCCGGCAGAGCTAACTAAGCTGTCACTGTTTTGCTATCTGGCCGGTTACTTGGTGCGTAAAGGCGATGAAATTCGCGGGAAACGGCTCGGATTTTTAAAGCCAATGGGCGTAATGCTGTTGCTGGCGATGCTTTTACTTGCTCAGCCTGATTTAGGTACAGTCGTTGTACTGTTTGTTACCACCGTTGGCATGCTGTTTCTAGCTGGCGCACCGTTATGGCAGTTTTTAGCCCTGATTAGCATGGGCGCGCTGGCTGTTGTTGTACTGATTTTGGCTGAACCTTACCGTGTCAGACGCGTAACCTCTTTTCTTGACCCGTGGCAAGACCCTTACGGCAGTGGTTATCAGCTAAGCCAATCACTGATGGCATTTGGGCGCGGTGATTTTTGGGGGCAAGGTCTTGGCAACTCAATTCAAAAGCTCGAATACTTGCCCGAAGCACATACTGACTTTGTTTTCTCGATCATTGGCGAAGAACTCGGTTATGTCGGTGTGGTTCTGATCCTGTTAATGGTATTCTTGCTGGCTTTTCGGGCGTTGGCGATTGGTCGTCGGGCGCTGGAAGCTGAATTACGATTCTCTGGTTTTTTAGCCTGTGCAATCGGTATTTGGTTTAGTTTTCAGGCATTAGTGAATGTCGGCGCTGCCGCAGGCATGTTGCCGACTAAAGGCTTGACCTTACCCCTGATCAGTTACGGGGGATCAAGCCTGCTGATAATGTCGACTGCAATTGTTATTTTGCTGCGCATTGACCATGAAACACGGTTAGCGAAAGCACAAGCTCATGTAAGAGGAAGTCGATGAAGGCAAAACGACTGCTGGTGATGGCAGGAGGCACGGGCGGACACGTATTCCCCGGCCTTGCCGTAGCACATCAGCTGATGGAACAGGGTTGGCAGGTTCGCTGGTTGGGCACTGCCGATCGCATGGAAGCTGACTTAGTGCCCAAACATGGCATTGAAATCAGCTTCATTCAAATTACCGGTTTACGTGGCAAAGGCCTGAAAGCCCAGCTTAGCGCACCGTTACGCATTTGGCGCGCCATCAAACAAGCACGCGCAATTATGGCTGAATATCAGCCTGATGTAGTTCTGGGTATGGGTGGATATGTCTCAGGTCCTGGTGGCATTGCCGCATGGCTATTGGGCATTCCGGTCGTACTGCACGAGCAAAATGCCATTGCAGGATTAACCAATCGCTGGTTGTCAAAAATTGCAGCACGAGTACTACAGGCTTTTCCCGGTGCATTTGCACAGGCTGATGTGGTGGGGAATCCGGTACGTACCGATGTACTGGCACTGCCTGCACCAGAAACCCGCTACGCTAACCGGCAGGGCGCGCTACGTGTGCTCGTGATCGGCGGCAGTCAGGGTGCTCGCATATTAAACCAGACAGTGCCAAAAGCGGCAGCGCTGCTTGGGGATAAAATCTGCTTGTGGCATCAGGTTGGGAAAGGTGCGCTTAACAGCACCGCCCAAGACTACCAGCAAGCTGGGGTGGCGTGTCAGATCACTGATAGTGAACATCCGCTTACACAACCAGTAACCGAAAATACGCTCGGTGAGTTTATTGATGACATGGCCGCAGCCTACGCATGGGCTGATGTAGTGATCTGTCGCTCAGGTGCGTTAACCGTTTCTGAACTTGCAGCGGCAGGGTTACCGGCAATTTTTGTCCCGTTTCAGCATAAAGATCGTCAGCAATACCTTAATGGCCTCACCTTAGCGCAGGCCGGTGCTGCAATGATTATCGAACAAGATCAACTGACCGCCGAATCTCTGGTGCAACATGTACTGGAATTAGACCGCACGCGGCTGATAGATATGGCACAAAAAGCCCGTCGGGTTGCCATTCCTGATGCAACACAACGGGTTTGTACTGTCATTACGGCGCTGGCTGATAAGAGATCATAATGAATCATATTAATAATCAAAAAATTGCAAAATTGCGCACTATGGTGCCAGAAATGCGCCGAGTCAGCCGTATTCACTTTGTTGGCATTGGTGGTGCTGGCATGGGGGGTATTGCAGAAGTACTGGCCAATGAAGGCTATCAAATCAGCGGGTCTGATATCGCGGAAAATGCCGTAACGCAGCGTCTGCGTAATTTAGGTGCCGAGATCTTCTTGCAACACAGCGCAGATAACGTGATTTCTGCCAGTGTGGTGGTGGTGTCAACCGCCATCAAAAGTGATAATCCTGAAGTGGCTGCTGCCCGTGAAGCCCGGATTCCGGTGATCCGCCGTGCTGAGATGCTCGCTGAACTGATGCGTTTTCGTCACGGTGTTGCCATTGCTGGCACACACGGTAAAACCACCACAACTGCACTGGTTTCCGGTATTTTTGCTGAAGCTGGGCGTGATCCGACCTTTGTTAATGGTGGATTAGTGAAATCGACCGGCACTAACGCTCGTTTGGGTGCTAGCCGCTATCTGATTGCTGAAGCTGATGAGAGTGACGCTTCATTTTTACATCTGCAGCCAATGGTTGCTGTTGTCACCAATATCGAAGCTGATCACATGGAAACCTATAAGGGCAGTTTTGAGAATCTCAAACAAACCTTTATCGATTTCCTGCATAACCTGCCGTTCTACGGTTTAGCCGTAATGTGTATTGATGACCCCGTTGTTCGTGAATTACTGCCGCGCATCGGTAGACACATTGTGACCTACGGCTTTAGTGATGATGCTGACATTAAAATTTGCGAATATAAACAACAGGGTGCACAAGGCCATTTTGTTATTTGCCGTAGTGGACGTGAGGCATTACAGGTTAAATTAAATATGCCTGGCCGCCATAACGCCCTGAATGCAGCGGCCGCTATTGCCGTGGCAACTGAAGATGGTATTGATGATGAGGCAATTGTTCGTGCATTAGAGAGTTTTCAGGGAACGGGGCGTCGTTTTGACTGTCTAGGAGAGTTCAACGTAAACGGTGGTGATGTGATGCTGGTTGATGATTACGGTCATCACCCGAGTGAAGTGGATGTCACGATTAAAGCCGCACGAGCCGGTTGGCCTGAACGTCGCTTAGTCATGATTTTTCAGCCGCACCGTTATACCCGAACCCGTGATTTGTACGAAGATTTCGCCAGCGTTCTTTCACAAGTTGATGTATTACTGATGCTTGATGTTTACGCCGCCGGAGAAAATCTCATAGAAGGGGCAGACAGCCGCTCATTATGCCGTACAATTCGGAGCCGAGGGAATGTTGACCCTATTTTTGTTCCGGATCAGCAGGATTTACCGCAAATTTTAGGACAAATCCTAAAAGGTGGAGATCTGGTAATGGCTCAGGGTGCCGGTGATATCGGTAAAGTCGCCCGGAATTTGGCGAATATGCGCTTACAAGCGCAGTAAGCATTACGCGCAAGAGGATAACCATGACAGAGAAAGTTGCAGTATTACTAGGCGGAACATCGGCAGAGCGTGAAGTCTCACTGAACTCAGGTGCTGCGGTTGTTGAAGGTTTACGTGTCGCAGGTTTTGATGCGCATCCGATTGATACTAAAACCATTTCTGTTGCCACCTTACCGGCACAAGGTTTCAGTAAAGCCTTTATCGCCCTGCACGGTCGCGGCGGTGAAGATGGCAGCATGCAGGGCATGCTCGAGCAAATTGGCCTGCCATATACTGGTAGCGGCGTATTGGCCTCAGCACTGGCCATGGATAAAATGCGTACCAAACTGATCTGGCAGGCATTGGGCTTACCGGTTGCTGAGTATGAATCTGTCACAAATTCGGGATTGGATAACGATTATCTAGCCACTATAATCGCGCGCCTTGGGTTGCCTCTGATGGTAAAGCCCTCTTTGGAAGGCTCTAGTGTTGGAATGAGCAAAGTATCAACGGCTCAAGAGTTGCGTCCGGCACTCGAAAAAGCCTTTGAACACGACACTACCGTCTTGGTAGAACAGTGGCTTAGTGGCCCTGAGTTTACCGTGGCCATTGTGGGTGATCAGGTATTACCCTCTATCCGTATTCAGGCTGCCGGTGTTTTTTATGATTATCAGGCAAAATACCTCTCAGATGAGACCGGTTATTTCTGTCCAAGTGGCCTGAGTGATGAACAAGAAGCAGAGATCGGTGTACTGGCAAAAGCGGCCTATGATGCACTCGGTTGCCGAGGTTGGGGCCGTGTTGATGTCATGATGGATGGTCAAGGGCGCTTTAATTTGCTCGAAGTGAACACCTCACCGGGAATGACCAGTCATAGCCTAGTGCCTATGGCTGCACGTCAAGCGGGTGTTGATTTTTCACAGCTTGTAGCAAAAGTTATCGGATTGGCAGTCTAATTATGGCGCAGGCCTCAATAGTCTCACGATCATCAGAAACAACCGCGAAACGCCGTACCTCGCAACGTACGGTGGCCTCCTTTTTGTGTGGCCTGCTGTTTTTTATCGCCGTGGTTGGATATGGAACGAAAGGCGTGTGGTCTGCTGTCGAATGGATGCAAGATAGTGAGCGTTTACCTCTGTCGCGGTTAGTCATAGCGGGTGAACGAAAGTTCACTACTGATGATGATGTACGCCGAGCGATCCTCTCAATGGGGCCGCTTGGCAGCTTTATCACCCAAGATGTCCACAGTATTCAGCAGCAATTGCAGATGATGCCGTGGATTTCGCATGCCTCAGTGCGTAAAGAGTGGCCAGATATTGTCCACCTTGATATTGCAGAGTATGTTCCGGTTGCTCGTTGGAATGATATGCAACTGGTTGATGTGAAAGGCAAATCATTTAATGCGCCAATTGAGCGTATGGCTGACAGCAAATTACCGCTATTATATGGTCCTGAAGGGTCAGAAAAAGAGGTGCTAGATGCATGGCATAGCATGGAAAAGCTTATGCAAGATAATGGATTTCACCTTACAATGCTGGCATTAAGCCCGCGTCACTCATGGCAAGTCGGCCTCGAAGGGGATATCCGACTTGAATTGGGGCGCGACAACCGCATGGCACGTTTAAAGCGGTTTATTGACTTGTATCCTTTGTTACAGCAACAACCGGATAAGCGAATCAGTTATGTCGATTTGCGCTATGACAGTGGTCTTGCAGTAGGTTGGGCACCGGTCTTAATTGATCCAACTCAGCCTATCGAGCAGACCAGAAAAGCAAATCAGGCCACAATAAATCAAGCGAATACTAAGTCAGGTTAAACAAATGACCAAGGCGACGGACAGAAAACTGGTTGTTGGATTAGAAATCGGTACATTTAAAGTCTCCGCGCTCGTAGGGGAAGTGCTTCCCGATGGTATGCTAAATATTATCGGTGTAGGCAGTAGTTCATCCCGAGGTATGGATAAAGGCGGAGTAAATGATCTTGAATCTGTCGTTAAATCTGTACAGCGAGCCGTTGACCAAGCAGAGTTAATGGCCGATTGCCAAATATCATCAGTCTATTTGGCACTATCCGGAAAGCACATTAGCTGCCAGAATGAAATGGGTATAGTGCCTATTTCAGATGAAGAAGTATCACAAGAAGATGTGGATAATGTTATTCACACGGCGAAATCGGTAAAAACAAAAGAAGAGCACCGTATTCTGCATGTTATTCCACAGGAATTTGCCATAGATTACCAAGAGGGAATTAAAAATCCCGTTGGATTATCTGGCGTACGAATGCAGGCGAAAGTGCACTTGATTACTTGCCATAACGATATGGCAAAAAATATTGTGAAAGCCGTTGAGCGTTGTGGATTAAAAGTTGATCAGCTGATTTTTGCTGGTCTAGCATCGAGTGATGCAGTATTAACGGAAGATGAGCGCGAATTAGGTGTCTGTGTGGTTGATATCGGTGGTGGTACCATGGATATTGCCGTTTACACCGGTGGTGCGTTGCGTCATACCAAAGTGATCCCCTATGCGGGCAATGTGGTGACCAGTGATATTGCGTATGCATTTGGTACACCACCCACCGACGCCGAAGCGATTAAAGTGCGTCATGGTTGCGCAATGGGCTCATTAGTCAGCCGTGAAGAGACAGTCGAAGTCCCGAGTGTGGGCGGGCGTCCTCCACGCAGTTTGCAACGTCAAACATTGGCTGAAGTTATCGAACCACGTTATACCGAGTTATTAAACTTGGTGAATGATGAATTGCAATATCTACAAGAACAGCTGCGGCAGCAGGGCGTGAAACACCATCTTGCGGCTGGCATTGTACTGACCGGCGGTGCATCCCAAATGGAAGGGCTTGCCGAGTGTGCTGAGCGTGTATTTCACACGCAAGTGCGAATTGGCCAACCGTTGAATCTGACGGGGTTAACTGATTATGCACAAGCACCTTATTACTCGACGGTCGTTGGGTTATTGCATTATGGAAAAGAGTCGCAAATGAATGAGGAAGCCGACACTGAAAAACAACGTTCAGTGGGTGGCATGTTAAAACGCCTCAATGGTTGGCTGAAACGGGAATTCTGATTTAGACCTGCTGCAGACAGGCACAAAACGGAGAGGGTTATGTTTGAACCAATGGCAATGATTAACGACGCGGTGATTAAAGTCATCGGCGTTGGTGGCGGCGGCGGTAATGCTGTCGAGCACATGGTGCGCGAAAATATCGAAGGCGTTGAATTTTTTGCCGTTAACACTGATGCACAAGCGCTGCGTAAGACCGCTGTGGGTCAGACTATTCAGATTGGCGGCGGGATAACCAAAGGTCTGGGCGCGGGCGCAAACCCAGAAGTGGGGCGTGGTGCAGCAGAAGAAGATCGCGAAGCACTGCGTAATGCACTGGAAGGCTCTGACATGGTCTTTATCGCTGCTGGTATGGGTGGTGGTACAGGTACTGGTGTCATCGGCGTTGGTGGCGGCGGCGGTAATGCTGTCGAGCACATGGTGCGCGAAAATATCGAAGGCGTTGAATTTTTTGCCGTTAACACTGATGCACAAGCGCTGCGTAAGACCGCTGTGGGTCAGACTATTCAGATTGGCGGCGGGATAACCAAAGGTCTGGGCGCGGGCGCAAACCCAGAAGTGGGGCGTGGTGCAGCAGAAGAAGATCGCGAAGCACTGCGTAATGCACTGGAAGGCTCTGACATGGTCTTTATCGCTGCTGGTATGGGTGGTGGTACAGGTACTGGTGCAGCTCCTGTTGTGGCTGAACTGGCAAAAGAGTTGGGTATTCTGACCGTTGCTGTTGTTACCAAACCGTTTAGCTTTGAAGGCAAAAAGCGGATGGCATTTGCTGACCAAGGTATCACCGAGCTGTCAAAGCACGTTGACTCATTGATCACCATTCCAAACGATAAACTGCTCAAAGTACTGGGCCGTGGTATCTCTTTGCTTGATGCTTTTGGCGCAGCAAATGATGTACTCAAAGGTGCAGTACAGGGTATTGCCGAGCTGATCACTCGCCCTGGTTTAATGAACGTCGACTTTGCTGACGTGCGCACCGTGATGTCTGAAATGGGTTATGCCATGATGGGCTCAGGTGTAGCAAGTGGTGAAGATCGTGCAGAAGAAGCCGCTGAAATGGCGATTTCAAGCCCGCTGCTGGAAGATATTGATCTGGCAGGCGCACGCGGTGTTCTGGTTAACATCACCGCAGGCTTTGATCTGCGCTTGGATGAGTTTGAAACCGTTGGTAATACTATTCGTGCGTTTGCTTCTGACAATGCGACCGTTGTTATCGGTACATCGTTAGATCCAGAAATGCACGATGAGCTGCGAGTGACTGTTGTTGCAACGGGTATCGGCGTAGAACGCAAGCCTGATATTACGCTGGTGAGCAAGCATGCTCCACAGCAACCGGTGCATGAGCGCTATGCAGCACACCAAATGACGCCGATTCAGCAAGAGCCAAAGCCAGCTAAAGTGGTGAATGAGCCTGCAATTCAGCCAACGAAAGAGCCTGATTATCTTGATATTCCGGCCTTTTTGCGCAAGCAAGCTGATTAATTAAGCAACAATTTGGAATCTCCGTCACTTGTGTTAACATGTCTGACTACGAGATGATTACTCTTTACTCTAGAACTATCCTAGCGTGCTGTTTGCATAAAGGGCAGGCAAAGAGAGTAAAAGTAGGTAACAATTAACGTAGTCAGACAACATAAGCTTGTTACGCAGACGAGATAGACAAGATGATCAAACAACGGACTTTAAAACGTGGTATTGAAGCGACTGGGCTGGGGTTACACACCGGTCGTAAAGTCACTTTAACATTGCGCCCAGCTCCGGCTAATACCGGGGTCATCTATCGTCGCACTGACTTAAATCCTCCGGTTGATTTTCCGGCTGATGCTAAATCCGTGCGTGATACCATGCTCTGCACGTGTTTGGTGAACGATGATGATGTGCGTATCTCTACCGTTGAGCACTTAAATGCAGCGCTAGCCGGTTTGGGTATTGATAACATCATCATAGATGTGGATGCACCTGAAATCCCAATTATGGATGGCAGTGCAAGTCCGTTCGTTTACCTGTTACTCGATGCAGGGATCGAAGAACAAAATGTGGCGAAGAAATTTATCCGCATTAAAGATACGGTACGTGTTGAGGACGGTGATAAGTGGGCAGAATTTGTTCCTTATAACGGCTTTAGAATTGATTTTACTATCGATTTTAATCACCCTGCTATCGATGCGGGTGCGCAGCGTTTCCGTTTAGATTTATCTGCAGATAGCTTCATCAGCCAAATCAGCCGTGCGCGTACCTTTGGTTTTATGCGTGATATCGAGCACCTACAATCCAAAGGGTTGTGTTTAGGCGGCAGTTTCAACTGCGCTATCGTGTTAGATGATTATCGCGTATTAAACGAAGATGGCTTGCGCTACGATGACGAATTTGTGAAGCATAAAATTCTCGACTCTATTGGTGACCTTTACATGTGTGGTCATAATATTATCGGTGAATTCCGCGCATATAAATCAGGTCATGCCCTGAATAATAAGCTGCTGCAAGCGATGCTGGCACAGGCAAGTGCGTGGGAATATGTGACTTTTGAAAATGAAGCACAGATGCCACTCAAATTTGCAGCACCTTCATTGGTGTACGCATAAGCATAAACACGTAAAGCTATTCGGTTTGTCTTAGCTGGCGTGTACAGTGTGAGTGCGCACTACAGAAAATAAACAGGATTGTACGTAATCAACTTACGTATGATCCTTTGTTTATATAGGCTTTGTGTTTTTTTAGTGTGTTTGTTAATCCGTTTTTTTCACATCCATATTTTGCTGTGCTAATGCTGCCAGTTTTTGCAGTTTTTCTTTTAACTTAGCGGATGCCGAACCGTGGCTGGCTAATATCTGCAAATGTTCTGCGGTTTGCACACTGATTGTTCTTTTTATCTCTTCTGAATTTCCTGATTTATGCCGTGCTTGTGCGGGATCTCGCAGTGTTGCGTTTGAAATTGCCATTCTGGGATTGATTCGGTGCTCAATAGTCACTAACGTTGGCAGTGCTTGTTGGCGTAATGCAGAGAGTAATGCGGGAATTAAGTAACGTAAACGTAACGCAAAGCTGGCATTTGTAATTTCAAGGATTAAAATACTCTGGCGGTAGTTGGCAACACGGCAATGTGCATGCAGTTCTGCCGGTAGTAGTGCTTTTACCGTTTGATTAAGTTTTAACAGCGCAATAGCCCGCTGCTGTACATTTTGTAGGTGGGTTTCTGTAAACAGAGAATCCAGTGGTTGTGGGCGATGATCGCGCATAATAATTAATACCGTACAGATTATTTAGCCTGTGGTTGCATTTATGCTAAGCGGGCTAAAAGTGAGTCGCATCTGATGCCACTATGCCACCAGTCGGTAGGTTATGTCATCTTATGTCGAATGAGGTAAAACCATAGATATAGAGCGATTTGTGGCGGTTGACTTGTCATTATGTTCATACAATAACCCTATATACAGACAAGCTATCTTTGGTTTTTATCCCCAAACAGGTTATTTTTTGATGATGTACAACATGAGTAATCTATAGAGCATGTCGATTCTGATCCGTTGTGTACAATTTGGCCGTCGTTACCTGTGGCCGCACCTTTTATTGGGTGTGGTGGCTGCGGGTGTCGGCACGGCAAGTACTACGATGGATGTGCATGCAGATAACTCAACCAGCCAGACTATCAGCCGTTCGGCGCAACCCCTGTTTTTAAATACGGCGGTGCGTTTACGCAATGAACTGATTGCACCACAGCGGCTGCCTGCTACCGGCGTGGCGTTACGGGTGGTGATTACTCAGCCTGAGCAGAGCTTACTCTCAAACTGGAATCCGGTTTCCGGCTTTTTTGCCCGCTTAGCCCGTATTCTTGCGCCGCAGGTTTTGGCTTCAGATACTGAAGTTGCATTCAGTGGTGAGCAAGGCTATTACAACGCTCATA
>CAMTGL010000016.1 GCA_947071955.1 uncultured Plesiomonas sp. | reverse complement strand
CATCCCCGATGCTCAGGAGTCTCGTGGGCTCGGAGATGTGAATAAGAGAGAGATCTACTCCACTACACTCAAATGTGGCGCGAATGAGCCCGTTACCCGTTGGGGTCAATTAGGTGTTACTGGCGAGCTGGCCAATAAAGATATTCAACTGTATGGCCGTAACTCTGTATCGGGTACATACGGTTACTTTAAAGATCACGCACTGTGTAAAGGCGATTTCCGCAGCAACGTGAACGAACAACCGGGTTCAGCATCCGTAGTTCAGTCTGTTGGTGCATCACTTAACAGCATTGGCTATACCGGTATTGGTTACAAAACCTCAGGCGTGCGTGCGTTGCCACTGGCTGAGAAAGGCACTGCATACGTAGAACCGACCGAAGCTAACGCCATTGACGGTACATATCCGTTATCACGTTACCTGTATATCTACGTGAACAAGCACCCGAATAAACCACTGGATCCTATGACTGCAGAGTTCCTGAAAATGGTTCTGTCTAAGCAAGGTCAAGAGTTGGTTGAAAAAGACGGTTACATCCCTGTTCCAGCAAAAGTTATCGCAAAAGATCTGGAAACGCTGGGCGTCAAATAATGGTGAAGTAACGGCGTGGCTGCATGTGGTGAGTACACGCTGTTAGCGTAACCCGATAGGCTCTTTTTTTTGCTGAATCGGCGATCAGAAACTAAAAAAGGCCATCTCTTTTTGAGATGGCCTTTTTATTTAACCCATATTTTATACGGTAGAAAACCTAACGCTATTCACTTGTTTTATGTATTACTAAGGTTATCAATAACCCTGTATTACGGCACATCGTAACCGAGCGCGGCTCTGCGAATACGAAACCACTGCTGACGGCTTAGCGTGTAATCAGCCGCTTGGCTAGCATGCGTAACACGGTCAATTTTACCCGATCCAATAATCGGTAGCGGCTGGCTTGGCAGGGCTAAAATCCATGCATAGACCACTTGTTCGATACTGACAGCGCCCAACTCACCGCGAATAGCCTCGAGCTCATCACGCAGTGTCTGGTATGTCGGATCGGTAAACAGACGCCCACCGCCTAGGCACGACCACGCCATCGGGCGGATGCGTTTTTCCTGACACAGATCCAGCGTGCCATCGAGCAGTAAATCCTGATACAGAGGTGAAATCTCTACTTGATTAGTGACCAGCGGAAAATCCAGCCGACTTTGCAGTAACGAGAACTGCTGAGCGGTAAAATTTGAGACACCGACATAACGCACTTTGCCGCTTTTACGCAAAGTTGTGAACGCTTGGGCAACCTCATCAGCATCCATCAATGGATCGGGGCGGTGGATTAACAACAGATCCAGATAATCAGTGTGTAAATTACGCAGTGAACGCTCTGCCGAGGCGATAATATGAGAGGCATCGGTAATATAGTGGTTCAACGCATACTCAGGGTGGGCAGTTAATGCTATCCCACATTTGCTGACAATCTGAATATGTTGCCGTAATGAGGGCTGTAAAAGCAGCGCATCGCCAAATGCCTGTTCACACTGGTAGCTTCCATAGATATCTGCGTGATCGGTGGTTGTGATGCCCAAATCAAGGTGCTGCTGAATGAAGGTGGCTGTTTGCTGGGCATTAAAACCCCACTCCATTAAGCGCCAGTAGCCCATCACCATACGGGAAAAAAGCGGCCCATTGGCCGCCAGTTGAAGTTGTTGCATCTTTCATCCTTGGTCTTATTAATGCCCGTAGGGAAACTTATTCCGCCAGCGGCGCTTCAGACAGAGTCAATGACCAGCCTATATCCTGTAAATACTGTTGCTCTATCTCAAGGTCGGCTTGTACCAGCATATTTTGCTGCAGGTATTGTGCCGGTAAACTGAGTTCCCAATCGTGATCTTGCGTTGATAACCGTGCAAATGCTGGCGGATTAGTGGCCTGACGCTGCTTGTTGAGCAGTACACTCAGGCGCAAAATCCGAATCAACGGGTAGAGTGATTTTTTCTTAAACAGAGCAAATGAGGGCATTACCTCAAGCTTCAGGGCTTTGCGCTGATAACGTGCTAGCGTGGCCAGCAGGTTTTGCTGCTCTTGGTTAAAACCGGGTAAGTTGGTGTGCTGTAAAATATACGCTGAGTGGCGGTGAATACCGCTGTCATTAATACTCAACCCTATTTCATGCAGCAATGCCGCCCAACCAAGCAGAATTTCAAGTTTCGGGTTAGCGGCATCAGCGTTAGCAAACAGCCACTGATGATACAAATTCATTGCTGTATCGCGCACTCGACCTGCCTGATCGCGGTCAATTTTATAACGCTCGGCAAGGCTCAGTGCGGTACGAACTCGAATATCCTCAAAGCGAAACCGCTCCTCCATCTCGTACATCACGCCTTCACGCAGTGCACCGTCAGAGAAGCGCATTTCAGTGATTTTCAGCTCATCGAAAATCCCGCATAAAATGGCCAAGCCGGGTACGAAAACTGACTGCCGATCTTCTGACAAACCAGCCAGTTTCAGCGAATCCATATCCGGAAATTCCAGCACTTTATCGACAATACGGGTTAAGCGCTCACGCGAAATCCGGCCGTCTTTATCGCCCATAGCAATAATTACTTCATGCACGGCTTTGATCGAACCGGAAGATCCAAGTGCAAAATCCCAGTTTAACTGACGATATTGCCAGCTCAGATTTTCGAGCTTTTGCTGTGCCGCGACACACGCTTTTTTAAATGCCGTGGCCGAGATTTTACCGTTGGGAAAAAAACGCTGGGCAAAACTGACACACCCCATCTGGCGGCTTTCGGCAAATATCGGTGTAAAACCTTCACCGATAACCATTTCAGTAGAGCCGCCGCCAATGTCTACCACCAAGCGGCGTCCGGTCTCCGGCTGGGTATGGGCAACGCCTAAATAGATTAAACGTGCCTCTTCTTGACCGGCGATAATTTCAATAGGAAAAGGCAGTATGGCCTCCGCCTGTGTCAGAAAATCCTCAACATTGGCGGCACGGCGCAGCGTATGTGTTGCCACAATACGCACGTTATCCTCATCAAAGCCTTGTAAACGTTCAGCAAACATCGCTAAACAGGCAATACCCCGATCAATGGCTTCTTGACTAAGGTGATCATCACTGTCTAACCCGTCGGCTAAATGCACCCGCTGTTTAATGCGCGATAAGATCTGAAGAGATCCGTCAACAACCCGAGCGACCACCATATGAAAACTGTTTGATCCTAAATCAATGGCAGCAATCTCTTTGGGTTTGTTCTCAGTTGTGGCTGATAGTGTGGTGATTGGCATCGTTTTCGGCCTGCTGTTCGCGTAATTCCACGCCCTTAAAATAATCATAGATAGCTAGCTGAGACTGTAACTTACGTTTATTACCGCGCGGTACATAACGGTTACTTAGCTCTTTATCAATGATCCGTGCTTTGACTGTGTCATTAAATTGCAGATTAAGAATATCCAACACCTGCTTTTTCAGTTCGGCATCTAAAATAGGGGTGCCCACTTCAATACGATAATCAATGTTGCGCGTCATCCAGTCGGCAGAGGAGATATACACCAAGGTATCGCCGGCATTTTCAAATGCATAGACCCGCGGGTGCTCGAGGTAGCGGTCAAGAATACTGGTGATGTGAATGTTCTCACTCACCTCTTTTAATCCCGGTACCAGTGAGCACATACCACGTATCAGCAGCCGTACGGTAACACCGGCATTTGAAGCCGCATACAGGCGATCAATCAGCCCTTTATCCACCAGATTATTGATCTTAAGAGAGATCCCCGATTTTTGCCCGCTTTGTGCATGCAAAATTTCTTGATCGATCAGTTTATACAACATTTTGCGTGAATTTTGCGGTGATACAATCAGGTGTTCGAAGGTGACCGGGCGGTAAGGGTTTTCGATAAAGTTAAATACCCGCCGAACTTCATTGGTGATACGAGGATCACGGGTCAGTAGGGTAAAGTCAGTGTATAAACGTGCCGTTTTCTCATGGAAGTTACCCGTACCTACGTGTGCATAGCGTTCGTACACCTCACCTTCACGGCGGGTAATCAGGCAGAGTTTTGAGTGAATTTTTAATCCGGGGATAGAGAAAATAACATGCACGCCAGCTTCAGTGAGCTGTTTTGCCCAATGAATATTCGCCTCTTCATCAAAACGGGCTTGTAGCTCAACTACCACGGTCACTTTTTTACCGTTATTGGCAGCATGGATCATTGAATCAATAATCCGAGAGTCTTTCGCTACCCGATAAATATTGATTTTTATTGAAACCACGTTCGGATCAAAAGAGGCTTGTCGTAACAACTCGGTAAAGTGATTAAAGGTGTGATAAGGGTAGTACAGCAGAATATCCCGCTCTTTGATGGCATCAAATGCCGTATCGTGGCGCAGGAAAATTGACTGCTCAAGCGGTGGCATTGGCTTATTCACCAATGAAGGTTTACCCACATTTGGAAACCCGATGAAATCTTTAAAGTTGTGGTAACGGCCACCTGGAATGATCGAGTCGTAAGAGGAAATACCCAGTTTTTCTTTCAAGTAATCGACCAATTCATCCGGCATATCGCGCTGATAGACGAAACGTACCGGCTCAGCAGTTAAGCGCTGTTTTAAACTAAATGACATCTGCTCAAGTAGGCTTGATTCAAGCTCATTGACCAAATCGTACTCAGCATCGCGCGTCATTTTCATTGAGTAGGCGGTGAGTGAGTCATACTCAAAAAATCCGCGGAAAATATCATCAAGACAAAAACGGATCACATTATCGAGTAAAATTATGGTCTTACGGCGGCGTGGCTTCTCTTGCGGTAAGGTAATAAAGCGCGGTAAACGGTTTGCGGGGATCTCAATCAGCACATATTGAGTGTCTGACTCTTTACGCATTTCGACAACCAAATAGGTATAGTCATCTTTTAAAAACTGAACCAGATCAACTTGTGATGACAGCATGGTTGGGGTAATAAACTGCAACACATTCTGCCGAAAATACTCTTTCAGCCAGTTTTTCTGGCTATCTGCGATTTGGCGTTCATTGACCAGAAAAATCTGGTTACGTGCCATCTCTAATAACAATTCGTTATAAAGAGAGTCAAAATCTTGATTCATTCGCAGAACACGAGACTGGATTTTTTTCAGTAAGTGGCGGGCACTGGCTTCCGTTCCCTGCTCTTCATTGATCAGAATACGGCGCTTTACATCGGCAAAGCGAACTTTATAAAATTCATCCAAGTTATTGGAATAAATACCTAAAAAACGCACTCGCTCAATCAGCGGGTTAGTTTTATCTGCCGCTTCTTGTAGCACCCGCTCGTTGAAAGACAGCCAACTGAGCTCTTTTTCAATATACAACTTTTCCAGACTCATACTGTGCCCTTAAATCGTCCATGTAACGCGTTGCTATTTACCTGCGGTAAAGCCCTGTTTTTCCGTAAATTAACAACCGTAAGTTCTATTATAATAAATATAGAATATTGCCTTAATATCAACACATTAGTCTGAGTAAGTCTACAAATGTGAGTTGTCACATGTTTGTAATATAAACGACATACAATCCGTAACTATCATGTAGTCAATGGGAATACTCATGGTTGACGTAGTCAGTCTTTCTTTAAAGGGAAGCAAAAGCAGAGCGCTCAAAGATAAGCTTGCAAAATACGGTGTTACTGGTGGCGGGATGTTGGTCTTGGTTGCCTTAATGCTGATCTTTTTTTACCTGCTTTACATTATTTTACCGTTATTTAAGTCCGCTTCTGTGGTTAAACAGCAGCAGATCGCGATTGATACACATAAACCCGCTATTTTCCTCGGTCTGGATGAACGCAGTGAAGCGGGCTACCGGCTGACGCAAGACGGTGAGATTACCTACATTCAGTTGGTCGGTGATCGTGCCGACAAGCCGGGTACGGTGCTATTAAAACAGCAACTGAGCCAAAACGTTTCTTCTATCGCAAAAACAATACCCAGTGTTGGGGTGTATGCACTGGGGAATGCGGATGGTTCGGTAACGGTGTTTCAGCCGCAGTTCTCGTCAATTTTTGGTGAGGATAACCTGCGCCATACCAGCCCGAAATTGAAGTTTCCGCTGGGCGAAACGCCACTGTTGCTGGATAGCCAAAAGCAGCCGTTAGTGCGTTTAGCCATTAGTACACAAGATGAATCCGCTGAGCTGGCCGGTTTAACCGCCGATCATCGCTTGTTATTCGGTAAATACGAAGCACAAGAGAATATGATGAGCGGTGATATTGAGTGGAAAGGGGATGTCACAACCGTACCTGATTTGCCCAAGCAAATTAGTGATCTGCTGATTACACCAAATGGCCGCTTCTTGTATGTGCTGTCGGCCAAACAGCTGTATGTCTATGATCTGCGTGGTGATAGCCCAGAGCTGCGTGAAGTGACAACGCTAACCACAGAGGCGATGCCGACACAATTGTCTCTCATGGCCGGTGGCAGTTCGTTACTGGTCGCCAGTGATGACGGCAAGATCACCCAATGGTTTGATGTTAATTCCGGTAAAGGGCCAGTGCTGACCAAGATTCGTGAGCTGGCAACCGGCAGTGCGGGTGTACAAAAAATTCAGCCAGAATATTTCCGCCGAGGTTTTGCAACGCTGCACAATAACGGTGATGTCGGGCTGTATTACACCACCAGTGAAAACCGCTTATTTCAGGAAAAATTGTTGGATAACAAACCGTATGCGCTGACCATTTCGTCACGGGCAAACGGTATGTTGCTGGAAGAAGAGGGTAATTGGGCTCTGTTTGATGTACATAATGAGCATCCGGAAGTGAGCTGGAGCGCCCTGTGGAATAAGGTTTGGTATGAAGGTTACCGTGAGCCGCAATATGTGTGGCAATCCACCTCTGCCAGTGATGACTTTGAGTCAAAACTTAGCCTTGTTCCTATCTCGTTTGGTACGTTAAAAGCGGCATTTTATGCGATGCTGTTTGCCGTACCGCTGGCTCTGTCGGGCGCGATTTATACCGCTTATTTTATGTCGGCGGGTATGCGCAAGATCATCAAGCCAACACTGGAAATTATGGGCGCATTGCCGACCGGTATTTTGGGCTTTTTGGCCGGATTGTGGTTAGCGCCGGTACTCGAACAGTATCTGACTGGTGTGGCGACGTTCCTGATTGCATTACCCCTTTCGATTTTGTTGACCGCATTTTTGTGGGAAAAAATTCCTGACAGTTTGCGTCATCATATGCGTGAAGGGTGGGATGCACTCATTCTGATACCGGTAATTTTACTGGTGGCATATGCCTCGTTTAGTCTGAGTCCGGTTATCGACCACACCTTCTTTGGCGGTGATATTCGTAATTTCCTTAGCAATGAGCTTGGCTTTACGTTCGATCAGCGTAATGCGCTGGTTGTGGGTATTGCGATGGGTTTTGCGGTTATCCCGAGTATTTTCTCGATTGCTGAAGATGCGATTTTCAGTGTACCGCGTAACTTAACTAACGGTTCACTGGCTCTCGGGGCAACCCCATGGCAAACCCTGACTCGGGTGGTGTTACTGACCGCCAGTCCGGGGATCTTCTCTGCGGTGATGATAGGGCTTGGCCGTGCGGTGGGTGAAACTATGATCGTACTGATGGCCACCGGGAATACACCGATTCTCGATTGGAGCTTGTTCCAAGGGCTGCGCACGCTGGCTGCGAATATCGCCGTTGAGATGCCAGAGGCGGAAGTAGCGAGTACACACTATCGGGTGCTGTTCTTGACCGCTTTTGTTCTGTTTGTCTTTACGTTTGTGTTCAACACCATAGCCGAATATATCCGTCAGCGTTTACGCGATAAGTACAGCTCGCTGTAAGGGAAGAGTGATGAATAAGTGGTTTAAATCAGGAACGCCTTGGATCTGGATGACGGCGGGAGCCGTCTCCTTAAGCCTGATTGCAGTGATTGGGCTATTGGTGCTGATTGGTGCGCGCGGTTTAGTCTATTTCTGGCCGCACACTGTGTATCAGTTTGAGACAAAAACGCCGCAGGGTATTGAGCAGGTTATCGGCGAAATACACGGCAAAGAGTTGGTGCCGCGTGAACGCTTGCTGGCCAATAACGTTGACCTGTATGGCAGTGAAGAAACTGATATTCCACGTTACCTGATCAAAACCGGTAACCGTGAGTACGTTAATCTTGATTTCCGTACACTGCTTGATACTGAAATTACCAAACGTACCGTTCCTGAAGGCGTGATGGTGGTTGAACGTACCAAGAACGGTAATTTTTACGGTTTTCTGACCGGCATGACAGAAAATGGTCAGCCACTGATTGCCTCTGATCTGAAAAGTGAGATGCAACGCCGTTTGAATCGGGTGCTTGAGCTTGATGATCAGATAGAACGTCTGCAAAAAGTTGAGATTGGTGCAATTAACTATGGGCTTGAAAAGCTGCGTATGAAAGAGCGTCGCTTGCAGCTTAATGGCACGACCAATGAAAAAGAAGAAGCGCAGATCGCCGCTGATCGGGAAGGCTTTAACCGCCAATATGCGGTACTTGAAAAGCAACTGATGAGCCTGCGCGATCAAACTGATCGCGATGCGCTGCTCGTGCGTGATATGCGTGGTGAGATTGTCAGCATTCCGATGTCAAATGTGGTCGATGCGTATTACCCCAATGACATGCACGGCATTGCAAAAGTGGGACACTGGTTTCATCAGGTCTGGAAATTCCTGACAGAAGACCCGCGCGAAGCCAATACCGAAGGCGGCGTATTCCCAGCCATTTTTGGTACGGTGTTTATGGTGCTGCTAATGTCAATTTTGGTGACACCACTGGGCGTGGTGGCCGCGATTTACCTGCATGAGTATGCCAGTAAAAACGTGGTTACCAAGATGATCCGTATTGCGGTGATTAACCTTGCTGGTGTGCCTTCCATTGTCTACGGCGTATTTGGGTTAGGCTTTTTTGTCTACATGATTGGCGGCAATATCGATAAATTGTTCTATCCAGAAGCACTGCCAAACCCAACCTTTGGTACGCCGGGTGTCTTGTGGTCAGCCATTACACTGGCGATTTTGACTCTACCGGTTGTTATTGTATCAACCGAAGAGGGGCTATCACGAATTCCTAGTGCGGTACGTCAAGGTTCACTGGCGCTAGGGGCTACCAAAGCAGAAACCTTGTGGCGGATAGTGATCCCTATGGCTAGCCCGGCCATTATGACAGGATTGATTTTGGCCGTTGCACGTGCTGCGGGTGAAACAGCCCCGTTAATGCTGGTGGGTGTGGTGAAGTTGGCGCCGACCTTGCCGGTCGATCTTAACTTCCCGTATGTGCATGTTGATCGTAAATTTATGCACTTAGGTTTCCATATTTATGATGTTGGCTTCCAAAGCCCGAACGTTGAAGCGGCTCGCCCACTGGTGTTCGCAACGTCGTTCCTGCTGGTGACTGTAATTGTGGGGTTGAACCTGACCGCAATTGGCATCCGCAACCATTTACGTGAAAAATACCGTTCAATGGATATTTAACCAGCCGGTGATAGGCAGTATTGACAGGAAATAGCAATGATTACGATTAATGCTGATGCAGCAGACGCTCAGACGTTGGATTTGGAAAACCTGACGGCCGAACAAACCGCGCTGGAGGTGAAAAACTTAGATCTGTTTTACGGAACAAAGCAGGCACTGTTTAACGTCAACATGAAGATCCCGAAAGGGCAAGTCACCGCATTTATCGGTCCGTCAGGGTGTGGTAAATCAACGTTGTTGCGCAGTATCAACCGGATGAATGATCTGGTTGATAGCTGCCGAGTTGACGGTGAGATCTTACTGCACGGCCAGAATATTTATGATAATTCGGTTGATGTTGCCGCGCTGCGCCGTCGTGTAGGTATGGTATTTCAGCGACCAAACCCGTTTCCAAAATCGATTTATGAAAACGTCGTGTATGGCTTGCGCCTGCAAGGTGTAAAAGATCGTCGTACTTTGGATGATGCCGTAGAGCGCTCATTGCGTGGTGCAGCTATCTGGGATGAAGTGAAAGATCGGTTACATGAAAATGCCTTTGGTCTATCAGGCGGGCAGCAGCAGCGTTTGGTTATTGCACGCGCCATTGCCATTGAACCGGAAGTACTTTTGCTCGATGAGCCGACCTCGGCACTTGATCCTATCTCAACATTAACCATTGAGGAGCTGATCAACGAGCTGAAGAACAAGTACACTGTGGTGATTGTAACCCACAACATGCAACAGGCAGCTCGCGTATCCGATCAGACGGCGTTTATGTATATGGGCGAGTTAATTGAGTATTCCGATACCAATACCCTGTTTACAACCCCGAAGAAAAAGAAAACCGAAGACTACATTACTGGTCGTTATGGTTAATGGATGGGTGCTGATATGGACAATATGCAATTAAATAAACACATTTCCGGCCAGTTTAATACCGAACTGGAGAGCATCCGTACTCAGGTGATGAGTATGGGGGGCTTGGTTGAACAGCAACTGACCGATGCTATTCGTGCGATGCACGATCGTGATGAGAATTTGGCCCGTCGAGTGATTCAGGATGATGCCAAGGTCAATATGCTTGAAGTTTCTATCGATGAAGCTTGTGTACGGATCATTGCCAAGCGTCAGCCGACGGCCAGCGATCTACGTTTGGTGATGGCGATCATCAAAACCATTGCAGAGCTAGAGCGTATTGGTGATGTTGCTGAGCGGATAGCAAAAACGGCACTGGAGAACTTTACTAGCCAGCATCAGCCACTGCTGGTGAGCTTGGAATCACTCGGTAGTCATACCGTGCAAATGCTGCATGATGTACTCGATGCATTTGCTCGTATGGATGTGGATGCGGCGATTCGTGTTTACCGTGAAGATCGTAAAGTCGATAAAGAGTACGAAGGCATCATCCGCCAGTTGATGACCTATATGATGGAAGATCCGCGTTCGATTCCGAATGTGCTTACCGCTATGTGGTGTGCGCGGGCCATTGAACGTATCGGTGATCGTTGCCAGAATATTTGCGAATACATTTTCTACTTTGTAAAAGGTAAAGATGTACGCCATTTAAATGGCGATGATATTGAACAGATGTTGCAGTAATCGGCAGCATAAAGATAACGTTGGTGTGAGTATTTACGCTGATAAAGCAGTCTCATTCGGAGATTCAAAAAGCCCCTTCATTGGGGTTTTTTATTGGGAAAAAAACGGGATACTGGGTTGATGGTGAGCTTCTGCTGTCTTGATTATGTTTCCCTCTTATTATTGCTAAATATGTCTGCTGACCAACAGACTCTTGAAAGCGGCTGGGGAACTTACCATACTGGATGCCAGCAAAAGGCTGCGCTCATGCAGGCCAAAGTGTACTAAGGAGTTGTCATGAACTTAAAAGTGTTAACGATTGCCGTGATGCTGGCTGTTGCGCCGGGTGTATCAATGGCATCAACCATGCTACCTGCGACACAAGCGGCTGAAGTAGCCACAGCATTAGCGCCTATGCCTACTTTGGCAACGACCGGAAACGGTAGTGTTGATGCCGTACCGAATATGGCAACACTCTCTATCGAAGTGAATCAAAGTGCTAAAACCGCGGCTGATGCAAAAACGCAAGTAGATACGCGCGTCAGTGATTACATGACATTTTTAGAGAAAAATGGGGTAGCAGTAAAAGACATTAATGCTGCGAACCTGATTACTCAGCCAGAATATCAGTATGTGCAGGATAAAGCGCCGACACTGATAGGTTACCGTGCTATTCGCCATGTTGATGTGAAAGTGATGGATCTGAGTAAGCTCAATGATCTGCTCAATGGCGCATTAAAAGCTGGGTTGAATGATATTCAGGGTATTCAGATGGGGGTTTCTGACCCGCAAAGCTATCAGCTAAAAGCCCGTGAAGCGGCGATTAAAGATGCCATCAGTAAAGCTACATCCGTGGCAAACGGATTTGGTGTGAAAATTGGTCAGGTTGAACAAATTCGTTACGACACCAGTACCCAACCACAGCCAGTACCACCGATGTTGCGTATGGCCGCGTATGCGGATTCCGCTAATGCCAAAGTGAACCAAAGCTACCAGCAACCGACGTTGCATTTTACCGATCAAGTTGACGTGGTTTTTAGCTTGAATAAATAAGCAATATCTTTGCCGTGGGTATTCACCGAATTGGTAGAAGAGATACAGCGTAAGCATGCTGATAGCGGTATAATGGGCGAATACCCACTCTCGGAGGATAGCGAGATGACACAAGACGAGCTAAAGAAAGCGGTAGGCTGGGCAGCACTCGAGTACGTACAACCGGGCAGCATTGTTGGTGTAGGTACAGGGTCAACGGTAAATCACTTCATTGATGCGCTTGGCACAATGAAAGAGCAGATTAAAGGTGCGGTATCGAGTTCCGAGGCAAGCACCGCTAAACTGCGTTCACTGGGCATTGATGTTTTTGATGCCAATGAAGTGGGCAGTTTGGATGTTTATGTTGATGGTGCTGATGAAATCAATGCCAATTTGCAGATGATCAAAGGCGGCGGTGCGGCTCTGACGCGCGAAAAAATTGTTGCCGCTATTGCCAAGCAGTTTGTGTGTATCGTTGATGCCAGTAAACAAGTGCATGTTTTGGGTAATTTTCCACTGCCGGTGGAAGTGATCCCTATGGCGCGTTCTTATGTTGCCCGTGAGTTGGTCAAACTCGGTGGTGATCCGGTTTATCGTCAGGGTGTAAAAACCGATAACGGTAATATCATTCTTGATGTACACAATATGTCGATTGTTGAGCCTAAAGTGCTTGAAGATAAAATCAACAATATTGTCGGTGTGGTTACGGTCGGATTATTTGCTCAGCGCCCGGCAGATGTTGTGCTAGTAGGTTCGGCTGATGGCGTGAAAACGGTCAGTTAAATACGTTATTACAGCAATATCTGATATAAAAGAGCGCAGCAGCGCTCTTTTGTTTTTTAGCCCGCTAGTGAGCGTTTTTTTTATCCTGTAAACGCTCTGAAAAATTTTCTCTTTTTTCTTTTCTGCCTGCGAATTGTTCCTTTCCTACGTTACTTAATTTCTGTTATTTTGACTAAAGGATGACCACTCATTGAGTGGAAAGTGAGTCTGCTTCAGGGTTGATGTAAGGATTGAAACATGGCTAAGGTTTCACTGGAAAAGGATAGAATCAAATTCTTGCTGTTAGAGGGCGTTCACCCAAAGGCAGTAGACCTGTTACGTTCGGCGGGTTACAGCAATATTGAGTATCACAAGGGGGCATTGAGTGATGCTGAGCTGAAAATGGCCATTCGTGATGCCCATTTTGTCGGATTACGTTCGCGTACCAATCTCACTGAAGATATTTTTGCTGCTGCAGAAAAACTGGTTGCAGTAGGCTGTTTTTGTATTGGTACCAACCAAGTTGATTTAAGCGCGGCACAGCGCCGCGGTATTCCGGTTTTTAATGCGCCGTTTTCAAATACCCGCTCTGTGGCTGAAATGGTGTTGGGGCAGATTTTGCTGCTGCTGCGCCGTATTCCTGAAGCCAATGCGCGTGCGCATCGGGGGGTATGGAATAAGAGTGCCGAGGGTTCGTATGAAGCGCGCGGTAAAAAACTCGGTATTATTGGCTATGGTCATATTGGTACTCAGTTGGGTATTCTGGCTGAGTCGGTCGGCTTAAAAGTTTACTTTTACGATATTGAAAATAAATTACCACTGGGGAATGCCGAGCAAGTGGCCAGTCTTGCTGATCTGCTGAGTATGAGTGATGTGGTGAGCCTGCATGTGCCGGAGACCCGCTCGACTAAAGATATGATTGGCACTACTGAGTTGGCACAAATGAAACGCGGAGCGATATTAATTAATGCCTCGCGTGGTACGGTGGTGGATATTCCGGCATTGTGTGATGCATTAAAAAGTGAGCATCTCTCTGGCGCAGCCATTGATGTTTATCCAACTGAACCTGCTACCAATAAAGAGCCTTTTGTATCACCGCTATGTGAGTTTGATAACGTGATTTTGACTCCGCATATCGGCGGTTCAACTCAAGAGGCACAAGAGAATATTGGTATTGAAGTAGCTGGGAAATTCATTAAGTACTCGGATAACGGCTCAACGTTGTCGGCAGTCAATTTCCCTGAAGCTTCTTTACCTGGGCATGGTGGGGCGCGCCGTTTGCTGCATATCCACGAAAATCGCCCAGGTGTACTGACACAACTGAACCAAATTTTTGCCGAAGAGGGCATCAATATTGCGGCTCAATACCTGCAAACGACCCCTGAGATTGGGTATGTGGTTATTGATGTGGAGACGGAGTTTGCTGAGCGGGCATTAGTGCGGATGAAACAGATTAGCGGAACGATTCGCGCTCGTATTTTGTATTGATTCACTCCCTGTGAAGTTGAGTTGGCGTTTACGCATTACGGCGTGAACGCCTTTTTTTTGTCTTTTTTCGGCCTTGCATAAAAAATAAGATGCATTTAAAATACAACTTATAAGGTGAGGTTATCTGTTCGGGTGGTGGAGAAAAGTATGAGTCTGTTAGAGAGCCGTGTAGGTGAACTGGTTAGCCAAGATTTTCGTAATGCGCATGTATTTAGCCGTTTTGGTATCGATTTTTGTTGCGGCGGCGGGCGTACGTTGGCCAGCGCTTGTGAGCGAGCCAAGGCAAATCCGGCAGAGGTTGTTGCCGAGCTAAACACATTGCAGCAGGGTGGAGATGCAGACACAACATTCGCGGAGCTAAGCACACCTGAGTTAATTGAGCATCTGGTCAATACTCACCACGCGTATGTTCGCCGAACAGCGCCACTGTTGCTTGAGTACAGCCAAAAAATGGTACGTGCTCACGGTGAAAAGTATGCCGAAATTCTTCCCTTTGCCGGTTTTATTCGGGCACTGATGGATGATTTGTTGCCACACCTGATGAAAGAAGAGCAGATTTTATTCCCTGCTATGTTGAATTTGGTTTCCGGTGTGCAAGAGCAGACCTGTTTTGGTCATATCAGTAACCCGATTCGGGTTATGGAGCATGAGCACCAAGATGCAGGCGAAATCATGGCAAGTTTGCGTGAAATGACCAACGGCTTTACGCCACCAGAATATGCCTGTACGACATGGCGGGTGTGTCTGGCAACGTTGGCGGAGTTTGAAGCTGATTTGCATCAACATATTCATCTAGAGAATAACCTGCTATTCCCAAGGATGCTGGTGTTGGCGCAATAGAAGATAACTCTGTTATAACGTTAGCTTTTCACTATGATTGTAATTATCAGATAATTACAGAATATTTACTTGAAGGTTAAATATAAAAGTACCGAAGCAAGAGTGAGTATGAAATGATAAATTTATATTCATCTCTGCTTCGGTAATTGAACTTGCATTGTAATAATGCAAGTTTTTAATTATTCAACTTTTATACATGTTGCTAGCGCTGCTGAATTATCTGGTTCTGGTTTTGATGTGGTATTATCATCGCTTATATGGACCTGATAATGTTGTCCGGTAGAACCGGGGGTCGATGCCCAATGATATCCCCATGGATTCCATCCTAACCCTGTTAATTCGCTAGCAGTATAAGTTTTTTTAAACTTATCTAATTGCGTAACATCAGGCAGCTTCCAAATCGCCCCACCTAAAGTCAAATTATTACAATAATTATTTGCGTTGCTCCAATTTAAGCTATTTGACTGTGGGCTGAAACATCCGACATTGGGGACAGGTAACCCTTCACAAATGGCGGGAATAACTTGCAGATTAGCATCACCTTTCCCATCACTATTACTGTCATTATTGTAGGCAATGTCTGGCGTTACTGTGCTGTTATCAGGAAGAGTGAGTGTTGCTGTAATAAATATTTCACCGGTATTTTCTCCCGTTGCAATACCTGTTGTACTATCAATACTTGCTGCCGTTCCGCTAGAGGACCAGAGCAATTGATTGCCTGATAAATGGGTAATTTCAATTCTACTGGTAATTCCGCTGTAACGTGCAAACGCACGATATTGTTTAGTATTCCCAATATTAAAGGAGTACTGGTTAGGGTCTATTTCAATACTGGCTAATGTTGCATCAAAGACAGCTAGTTGTGCTGTATTGCTTGAATTGATGGTAGCCCCGCCTGTTGGGGGCGTAACGATTGCTGTTATGTCTGTTATTCCTGATTGAAGGCCTATTGCTTGACCGTTTATATCAAGTGAGGCAATCGTATTGTCATAACTCCAGGTAATGTATTGGCTGGGAATAGGCTGTGGAATTTGAACTCCATCATATTGCCCGAGCACAATAAATTCGCAGTTTGTTCCAGAGACAGGTGTAATACAGTTTTGAGGTTCTATTTTCACACTAAGTAAATTAGTATCAAAAACGGTTAGGTCTGCGGTTTTATTTACAGGTGTTGACGTATATGGCGGTTGCCATACGGTTGCAGTAAGCGTGGTACTGCCGGCCGATAATCCAGTTGCTAAGCCTGTATTTGTAATATCAGCAATAGCTATGTCAGCCGCTACCCAACTCTGTGCCGCGGTACTGGAGAGCAAATACTCTTGACCATTATTGTAACTGCCATATAAAACAAACTGTTTTTCTGCGCTAATGGGCATAATCCAAGAAACAGGGGCAATACGCAGGTTGACAAGATTTGCATCCCATACAGTAAGATCGGCTGTATTACTGTCGATTCGTGTTCCATCAGGTAATGTTAATGTTGCTGATATTTTGATATTTCCAGCCGTTGATCCTGTAGCAAGACCCGCTGAATTGATTGTGGCTACAAT
>CAMTGL010000015.1 GCA_947071955.1 uncultured Plesiomonas sp. | reverse complement strand
TGGTACTGTCGATCATCAACAATTGGGTGATCTGAGTAACCTCATGAAAGATCAGCGCTTTGGCTTCCAGTCGCAACGTGCTCAAGCCGTACAGTTTGCCAGCAGGCTAATCAGAAATACGGATCTGTTAAAAGGGAAACCTCATGCAATGATCAACCAGTTGTTAGAAGGCGTAGGGATCACGAGTGACGAAGCCAAACGCTTACAAATGACCTCAGTCGCTTCGCCGAATAGCAGGGTGGTGTTGAGTGAGCTTGGTGCTTTAACGCGCGATTTGCTCACAAGGCCGCTTGAAACAAACAAAGGAATACGTTGATGCAGCCTACCATTGAGCAAAAAGTGATGGCTGTTCTGCAGTGCAGTCTCACGATGGATGATAGCCCGATAACACCCGATTCTCTGTTGGTTGATTTGAGTGCTGACTCATTGGCACTGATGGATATGGTATTGATTCTCGGGGATGTGTTCGGGATCGAGATAGAGATAGACTCTCTGGTAGGGGTTCACACTGTCGAAGACCTGTGCCAGATGTTGCATCGTCGACTAGCCTAAACTTCTGTCATGGTTTAAATCCATAAAAAAGGCATTCATCATGAATGCCTTTTTATCTGTTATATCACCTGTAGCACCCTAAGCGCGCAGTATTTACCTTCAGAATATCCAAAAGAGTATCTCTGATGTAACAATGGCGCAGAGCATTACACGTTAAACAGGAAGTTCATAATATCGCCATCTTTAACGATATAATCTTTACCTTCAGCACGCATCTTACCGGCTTCTTTAGCACCTTGCTCACCACGGTATTTGATGAAATCATCAAACGCGATAGTTTGCGCACGGATAAAACCTTTCTCGAAGTCAGTGTGGATTTTACCCGCAGCTTGTGGCGCGGTATCACCCACAGAGATAGTCCATGCACGTACTTCTTTCACACCCGCGGTGAAGTAGGTTTGCAGGTTCAGCAGCTCATAACCGGCACGAATTACGCGGTTCAGGCCCGGCTCTTCAATACCTAGCTCGGCCATAAACTCCGCTTTATCCTCTTCTTCCAGCTCTGCGATATCCGCTTCAATCGCCGCGCAGACAGCAACCACGACAGAACCTTCAGCAACAGCGATTTCGCGCACTTTATCTAAATACGGATTGTTCTCAAAACCATCTTCATTGACGTTAGCAATGTACATGGTTGGTTTGAGCGTCAGGAAGCTGAGGTACTTGATTGCCGCTTTTTCTTCGTTGCTTAAATCAAGTGTACGCAGCATCTGGGCATTTTCCAGATGTGGCAGACACTTGGTCAGCACTTCCTGCTCCAGTTTCGCGTCTTTATCGCCACCTTTAGCGCGCTTTTGTACACGTTGCAGTGCACGTTCACAGGCTTCAAGGTCTGACAGCGCCAGTTCAGTATTGATCACATCGATATCATCTGCTGGGTCAACCTGACCTGCAACGTGAATGATGTTGTCATTTTCAAAACAGCGAACAACGTGGCCGATAGCTTCGGTTTCACGGATATTGGCCAAAAACTGGTTGCCCAGACCTTCACCTTTTGACGCACCCTTTACC
Organism: uncultured Plesiomonas sp.; assembly: GCA_947071955.1. Classification (GTDB taxonomy): domain Bacteria; phylum Pseudomonadota; class Gammaproteobacteria; order Enterobacterales; family CAMTGL01; genus Plesiomonas. The sequence continues at coordinate 15,222 of CAMTGL010000015.1, read as the reverse complement.
AAACCCGCAATGTCGACAAACTCCATTGTGGTCGGTACAGTGCGCTGAGGATTAATGATCTCAGCAAGCTGATCAAGGCGCGGATCAGGCATAGGAACAACGCCCGTATTCGGCTCAATGGTGCAGAACGGGAAGTTTGCTGCTTCGATACCCGCTTTGGTCAGGGCGTTGAACAGGGTAGATTTACCAACGTTTGGCAGACCCACAATGCCGCATTTGAATCCCATGATGTAATTACCTTCTACACTCAAAATATCATGCACAAAAAGGTGCAATGTAAACTCTGTATTATACCACAGCTTTGGCGGTAGTTTTGTATCCTACAATATTGCAGTGATGATGAACGGCACCGCGCTATTTATTGGCTTTAAAGCTGTGCAGGCGGTTCATTGCTGCCAGCATATCATTTTGTAACAGCACTTCTGTGCAGCGAACAGCTTCATCAATAGCGTCATCAATTAATGTTTGTTCTGCCGCTTGTGGCCGGCCCAGTACAAAACCGGTGACTTTATTTTTATCTCCTGGATGACCAATGCCAAGGCGTAGCCGGTGGAAGTTAGGGTTATTACCCAACTTACTGGCAATATCTTTCAGACCATTATGGCCGCCGTTACCGCCACCCAGTTTAAATTTAGCCACGCCAGGCGGCAGGTCTAACTCATCGTGTGCAACCAAAATTTCATCGGGGTTAATACGATAAAAACTGGCCATTGCTGCAACCGCTTTGCCGCTTAAATTCATAAACGTGGTGGGTACAAGTAAGCGGACATCATGCCCGTGCAGTTGCAGACGGCCGGTGTAACCAAAAAATTTAGCCTCTTCTTTCATGCTGCAATTGTAACGGCGACACAACAGATCAACATACCATGCCCCTGCATTGTGGCGGGTTGCGGCATATTCAGCGCCGGGATTGGCAAGGCCAACCACCAGTTTAATCGTACTCATGGCGTTCTCATGGTTAACAATAAGGGAAAAGAGATTTTGCGGGATAACCGAAAATACCGCACATTTTAACCTTGTCGCGGCAGAATAACAAAAGGCACCGTTGAAGGTGCCTTTGTGTGGGATAGAGTGGTGCTCTGCAATCGCTTGTTAAGCTTGGATATTGGGCAGATTAATGCTCAAACATCGCAGAAATTGACTCTTCATTGCTAATGCGGCGAATCGCTTCGGCCAGCATGCCAGACAGTGTCAGTACACGGACTTTATCCAGTGCTTTGAACTCAGGCGTCAGAGGAATACTGTCTGTAACAACCACTTCATCAATCATTGAGTTCTTGATGTTGTCGATAGCCGTGCCGGAGAAAACCGGATGTGTTGCATAAGCAAATACACGTTTTGCTCCACGCTCTTTCAGCGCTTCTGCCGCTTTACACAGCGTGCCGCCGGTGTCGATCATATCATCGACCAGGATGCAGTCACGGCCATTAACATCACCGATGATGTGCATAACTTGAGAGACGTTCGCACGTGGGCGACGCTTATCAATGATAGCCATATCGGTATCATTGAGCAGTTTTGCGATGGCGCGGGCACGCACAACACCACCGATATCCGGAGATACGACAACTGGGCTGGCCAGATTCTTAGACAGGATATCTTCCAGCAGCACAGGGCTACCAAAAACGTTATCAACCGGTACGTCAAAGAAACCTTGGATTTGCTCGGCGTGCAGATCAACGGTCAGAACACGGTCAACACCGACGTTAGACAGGAAATCGGCCACGACTTTCGCGGTGATAGGTACACGCGCAGAACGTACACGACGATCCTGACGAGCGTAACCAAAGTAAGGGATAACCGCAGTAATACGACCTGCCGAAGCACGGCGCAGTGCGTCAACCATAACGACCAGTTCCATCAAGTTGTCATTGGTCGGGGCACAGGTTGATTGGATGATGAAAATATCACCACCACGCACGTTTTCGTTAATTTGTACACATACTTCGCCGTCACTAAAACGACTCACAGTAGCGTCGCCAAGAGAGATGTACAAACGGTCAGCGATGCGTTGTGCCAGTTCCGGCGTTGCGTTACCAGCAAAAAGCTTCATGTCGGGCACGAGAAGAACCTCAGGCTTGCGTCAGGATACGGAGGTGAATCTGGCGGTTTGTCTAGAACATCATGTATACGGTGTTCTAGGTGGATGTGCCGTTCAGATTCGATCAGTGAATCATTATCAACGTTAACGGGGTCAGCCATTAACCTTTTACTTTACTTAAATCATGGGTGCTGATGGTGTATCGTCAAAAAACATGCCTGCCTGCATGAGCGGCGAAACATTCATGCCTTTGGCAACAAAACCATGCAAACCCTCAGGAGCAATATTCAGAACGTTACGCGCCTTCGTTTCGGAATCAAATTCAGCGAAGACACACGCACCGGTTCCGGTTAGTCGAGTCGGTGCGTATTGTAACAGCCAAGAAATAAGGTGTTCAACCTCACGAAAACGTTTTCTTGCCACATTTTCGCAATCGTTTTCGTAGGGGGTGTTCATTAGGGTCGTCAGATCGCGTTTTGGTGTGTTGCGGGTGAGACTTGGATCACTGAAAATGGCGGCAGTAGGAATACTGATTTCAGGATGAATCACGGTGTACCATTTCTCTTCGGGGTAGCAATCATAAAGTTGTTCACCCACACCTTCGGCAAATGCCGCATGTCCGTGCACAAAAACCGGAACATCAGCGCCCAGTTGCAGACCCAGTTTTTCCAAGTCAGCGCGTGAGCAGCCCGTTTTCCACAAATGATTTAACGCCACCAACGTGGTCGCCGCATTTGATGATCCGCCACCAAGCCCACCACCCATCGGCAATATTTTTTGCAATTCAATATCAGCACCGAGTGTACAACCGGTATGCTGCTGCAATAATCGCGCGGCACGAACAATTAAATTGTCTTCGTGCGGTACATGCTCAATGGCAGGGGTGAGGTGAATTTGCCCGTCTTTACGGCAGCTAAACCACAAGGTGTCACCGTAGTCGAGAAATTGGAACAGGGTTTGCAGATCGTGGTATCCGTCGGCACGTTGGCCGTTGATATACAGAAATAAATTTAATTTGGCCGGAGAGGGGCACTGTAAGCGCGACTCCGGCGAACTCTCAGAGTATCCAGTCATCAATCTTAAGTCTGATCCGTTGATTTCCCTGTAAAAGCTCCATATCGGTAGGCAGTACAGGTTGTGTTTGCAGGTCATAGCGCTTGTAGTGCATGGTCCACTCGCCGGTTGGCGTGGCATGTTGCAACTGGCTAATGCGCTGATCCGTTAACGTGTACGTATCTCCGGTACCAGGAACGCCTAAAATCCAGTGGCGCAGGTTATCAACGGGAATTTGCATACCTGTCAGTCTGGCAATTAATTCAGCGCCGTCTGGCCCTGAGTAGAGTTTACCGTCGCCATCTTTGAGTTGGGTGCTGTTGGGCTGCCCGATAATCTCAAGCGCAGTATTTCCCAAAGGATTGAGCAGTAACAGACGATAATGCTGAGGATCTGTCTGTTGCAGGAAAAAACGGGCCGACTGGCGACGTTCAGGGGTAATGTAGGCAAATGCCCCGCGCACTTGATAGCGCTGCAATTTCTCTAACTGTGCGACATGCTCAGCCCAGCTGATCGGTGGTTGCGTGCCTACCGGCGGAGGGGTTACACACGCTGTTAACAGCAGTGTTATCGCCACAGGAAGCAATCGTGTATAAAAAGATTTATGCATGATTGTCATAAAAAGTCAGTCAGGCGTGCAGTATAACGAAATTTGTGTTTTCCGACTAGCCATTCATGGTGCTTTGCGTATACACCGGGTGTGATTGCTTTAATTGATCCGCGTCATCAAGTAGAATAGCCGCCATAATTTTCAGTGTATTATAAACTTGGTTTGACTAACTTGGCATGAGCTTGCTTGCTCTCGGAATTAATCATAAAACGGCCCCTGTCTCACTGCGTGAAAAAGTGGCGTTCTCTCCCGAAAAAATGGAGCCAGCTCATCAGAGTTTGGCTGCGCACCCTGCTGTGCGTAGCGTTGTCATTTTATCTACTTGTAATCGCACTGAGCTGTACTTAAGCCTGAATAACAAGATTGAGAACAGAGCTGAGGCAGCCGCACAGCTAACCGCATGGTTGTGTGAGTTTCACCAAATTTCTGCCGAGCAAGTTAAAGAGTGCCTCTATTTCCACTATGAACAACATGCCGTTACCCATTTAATGCGCGTTGCTTGTGGGTTAGATTCGCTTGTGCTGGGTGAGCCACAAATTTTAGGGCAGGTTAAACAGGCTTATGCGCAGGCAAAAGCGCAGTTATCCCCAGATCTTGATCGCTTGTTCCAAAAAACATTTTCGGTAGCCAAACGGGTACGCACTGAAACGGAAATTGGCAGCAGTGCGGTATCAGTGGCATTTGCCGCCTGTACGCTGGCAAGGCAAATTTTTGAGCATCTATCCACCCTAACGGTATTGCTGGTTGGGGCCGGAGAGACTATCGAGCTGGTGGCACGCCATTTAAAAGAGCACGGCGTACAACGTTTGATGATAGCAAACCGTACCCGCGAACGTGCGCAGGCACTGGCCGATGAAGTTCAAGCTGAAGTGCTGACGCTGCCGCAGATCCCCGAGCATTTGATGTATGCCGATATTGTGATCAGTTCAACGGCCAGCCCGCTGCCGATTATCGGTAAAGGTATGGTCGAAAGCGCGTTAAAAGCACGTCGCCATCAGCCAATGTTATTTGTGGATATTGCAGTGCCGCGTGATATTGAGGAAGAGGTGGGCAATTTATACGATGCCTATCTTTATACGGTAGATGATCTGCACGCGATTATTGAGCGAAATCTGGCACTGCGCAAAGCAGCGGCAGTAGAAGCTGAAGATATTGTGAAGGAAGATACGGCGCTGTTTATGCAGTGGTTGCGTTCGCAAACAGCCGTAGATTCTATTCGAGAATACCGTTCACAAGCTGAGTTAACACGGCAGGCGTTGCTGGAAAAAGCACTGTTGGCACTGCGTAATGGTGCTGATGCTGAAGATATTTTGGTTGAGTTTGGAAATAAGCTGACCAACCGCTTAATTCATGCTCCTACCCGAGCGCTGCAAAGTGCAGCTAGACAGGGTGATTTGGAGCGTTTGGCTATATTGCGTAGCAGCCTTGGGCTGGACGTATAAAGACCATTTTCTTACGTATTTTTACGGGATAATCTTTTCCTATGAAGCCTTCTATTGTTGCCAAGTTAGAGGCGCTGCTTGAGCGCCATGAAGAAGTTCAGGCGATGCTCGGTGAGCCTAGCATTATCACTGATCAAAATCGTTTTCGCGCATTGTCAAAAGAGTATGCTCAGCTGACTGATGTCACCACCTGTTTTCGTGCATGGATGCAGGCGCAAGAAGATCTGATCACGGCACAAGAGTTGCTTGATGATCCGGAAATGCGTGATATGGCGCAAGATGAGATTGGTGAAGCGAAAACGGTTATCGAAACGCTGGAACAAGATTTGCAACTGTTGCTGTTGCCAAAAGATCCGAACGATGAGCGCAACTGCTATTTAGAGATCCGCGCCGGTGCTGGCGGCGATGAAGCGGCAATTTTTGCCGGTGATTTGTTCCGTATGTACAGCCGTTTTGCAGAAGCACGCCGCTGGCGGGTGGAAGTGATCAGTTTTAATGATGGCGAGCACGGTGGCTATAAAGAGATGATTGCCAAGATCTCGGGCGAGGGTGTTTACGGCGTGCTGAAGTTTGAGTCAGGCGGCCACCGTGTGCAGCGCGTTCCGGCTACCGAGTCACAGGGGCGATTCCTACGTCGGCCTGTACCATTGCGATTTTGCCAGAAGTTCCTGAGGCAGAGCTGTCGGAAATTAATCCATCTGATCTGAAAATTGATACTTTCCGTTCATCGGGCGCGGGTGGGCAGCACGTGAACACCACTGATTCGGCAATCCGAATTACACACTTACCTACCGGTATTGTGGTTGAGTGTCAAGATGAGCGTTCACAGCATAAGAATAAAGCAAAAGCCTTGTCGGTGTTGGTGTCACGTATTCGTGCTGCCGAAGAGGAGAAACGTCATCAGGAAGAGGCGTCAACCCGCCGTAACCTGCTGGGGTCTGGTGATCGTTCAGATCGTATCCGCACTTATAACTACCCGCAAAGCCGTGTCACCGATCACCGCATTAACTTAACGTTGTATCGTCTGGAAGAGGCGATGGAAGGCAAGTTAGATATGCTGATCCAGCCTATTGTACAGGAATATCAAGCCGATCAGCTGGCTGCGCTGTCAGATCAGGAGTGATCGGGGTGATGAGAACCGATCAATGGCTGGCGCAAGCAGGTGAGTGTTTAGCGGCGGGGGGCAGTGAAAGCCCGCACCGTGATGCACAGGTGTTGTTTTGCCATGTCACTGGCAAAAACCGCAGCTATATACTGGCATTTCCCGAATATTTGCTTTCGGAAGAGCACCAGCAGACGCTGGCACTGTTGCTTGAGCGAAGGTTACAAGGTGAGCCGATAGCATATATCGTGGGCGAGCGTGAGTTCTGGTCATTACCGTTGGAAGTTTCTGCTGCAACCTTGATCCCGCGTTCGGATACCGAGCGTTTGGTCGAAGTGGCACTGACACTGTTGCCTGATTCCCCGTGCGCGCTGTTAGATCTGGGCACCGGCACCGGCGCGATTGCCTTAGCATTAGCCAGTGAACGGCCAAATTGCCGAGTGTTAGGGGTTGATTTACACCCTGATGCCGTGACACTGGCCAGCCGTAATGCCGCTCAGTTACAGATTCACAATGCCCAATTTGTACAGGGTAGCTGGTTTACACCGGTTCGTGCGGCTTTGGATACGCAGTTTGCGTTGATTGCCAGTAACCCGCCGTATATTGATGCTGCAGATCCGCATCTTGTGCAGGGTGATGTGCGCTTTGAGCCGCGCAGTGCCTTGGTTGCCGAAGAGTCAGGGCTGGCCGATATCCGCACTATCGCAATCGGCGCGCGTGAGTATCTGGTCAGCGGTGGCTGGCTGATTGTGGAACATGGTTGGCAACAAGCGGCGGCAGTACAACAGATATTTCAGCAAGCTGGTTATCATGCTATTCGTTCTGAACAAGACTATGGCGGCAATGATCGTGTCACACTGGGGTGTTGGTCTTAGCCATGCCATCACATATGACGCTGATTGACAGCCATTGATTCTCCCATTTTTGCCGGAAGGTTTACGAAAAGGAACTCGCTATGTACATGTTTCTCAAGCACCTGCATATGACTACGCTGGCGATTTCGGTCAGTCTGCTGGTGCTGCGCTTTATCTGGAGCCTATCTGGTGCAAAAATCATGCAGCAGCGCTGGGTCAAAATTGTTCCGCATATTAATGATACTGTGCTGCTGCTTAGCGGAGCCAGTTTGATGGTGGTTACCGGTTTTTACCCGTTTACACCACATACTGTTTGGATGACGGAAAAACTGCTGGGTGTTGTGATCTATATTCTGCTCGGCTTTGTGGCACTGAAAGAGGGTAAGAATAAGGTTATCCGCCTGTTTGCATTATTAGGTGCATTGGGCTGGATCTGGCTGATTGCACAACTGGCCATCACTAAAACACCGTTATGGTTTAGTTAATAGGTTTAGTCACTTCGCTGAGAATACCATGTCGTTTGATTTTGAAGAGCACCCGCTAGTTGACAGTTTTACATGGCTGGGTGCACAAATTTTTCCTGATTTTTCTGCTGACAGTGTGCAGAGTGAGTTACAGCAACTTCGCCAGCAGGTGCAGTCAGTACAGCATGTTGCGCTTGGTTTACCGCGTTTGTTGGCACTGATCCATACTGTTTATACCGAATGCCAGTTTTCCGGTGATTATCAGACATTCTATCACTCAGATAATTTGCGCCTTGATCGGGTTTTACAAAAACGGCAGGGTGGGCCGGTCATGCTCGGGGCGCTCTTGTTGCATTTAGCTACTGAGTTGGAGTTGCCCCTGTATCCGGTGGTGTTTCCTACCCAGTTTTTGCTGCGTGCTGAATTTGATGATGCCACCTTATTTATCAACCCGTTTAACGGTGAAATTGTCAACGAGCATATTCTGACCGCATGGCTAAAAGGGCATGAAGGCCCGTTTGCTACGTTGCGTGATGAGGATTTGGATATTACCGAACACTCGCAAGTGGCAATGCGCCTGTTAGATGCGCTCAAAGGCGCGCTACTGCATGAAAAACAGGGTGTGCTTGCCTTAAAAGCCAGTACCTTATTACTGGAGTATAACCCCGATGATCCGTATGAAATTCGTGATCGAGGGCTGATTTTTGCAGCACTTGAGTGCAATCAGGCTGCGCTGGATGATTTAAGCTATTTTGTTAAGCAGTGTCCGAAAGATCCGGTGATTAATCTGGTGCGTGAACAAATCCGCTCGATTCCTACACCGACACTGACACTACACTGAATTCAACCCTACTGAAGAAGGTTAAGGGCATGCAACAGAAGAATGTACGCATCGGTAATATTGATGTCGCGAACGATAAACCGTTTGTCCTGTTTGGTGGCATGAACGTACTGGAATCGCGTGATATGGCAATGCGCGTGTGCGAGCATTATGTCGAAGTCACTAACAAACTGGGTATTCCTTACGTTTTTAAGGCTTCGTTTGATAAAGCTAACCGTTCATCTATTCACTCTTACCGTGGCCCAGGTCTGGATGAGGGAATGAAGATTTTCCAAGAGCTAAAACAGACGTTTGGCGTGAAGATCATCACAGATGTACACACTGAAGCCCAGTGCCAGCCAGTTGCTGATGTGGTTGATGTGATTCAGCTTCCTGCATTCCTTGCCCGCCAAACCGATTTGGTAGAAGCGATGGCACGTACTGGTGCCGTGATTAACGTTAAAAAACCCCAGTTTTTAAGCCCTGGTCAGATGGGGAATATTGTCGATAAATTTGCTGAGTGCGGTAACGATCAAATTATTTTGTGTGATCGCGGCAGTAATTTTGGCTACGATAACCTTGTGGTTGATATGCTCGGTTTTAACGTGATGAAACAAGTTTCTCATGGTAGCCCGGTTATTTTTGATGTGACTCATGCACTGCAATGTCGTGATCCGTTCGGCGCTGCATCAGGTGGTCGTCGTGATCAGGTGGCTGAGTTAGCGCGCTCTGGTATTGCGGTTGGGATTGCCGGACTGTTCTTGGAGTCTCATCCTGATCCGGTAAATGCCAAGTGTGATGGCCCATCGGCGCTGCCGCTGGCTAAGTTAGAGCCGTTTTTGCAGCAGCTTAAGGCTATCGATGATCTGGTAAAGAATTTCCCAGTACTTGATACAACGTGCTAAGTCTTGATACACAGCCGTATTAAGTGCTGCTGTATATAAAGCTCATTACGTAAAAAAGCCCCGACAGTGTATTGAACTGTCGGGGCTTTTTGTTCCCTGTTTTTATTCTATTTGTACGTCTGGCTTGTACTTGTCGCTTAGTCTCTAGCGTTGTATCTAGTGTATTAGTACAGAGTATTCAATACAGAGCACTTAACACAGCAAACTGAGAGCAAAGATTACAGTACAAAACGGCTGACTTCTTGGCGTAACTGATAAGCTAATTCGCTCAGTTGTGCCGCTTGACTGGCTGCATCATGTGCCTCTTGTGCCAGATCATTTGATGCTTCTTTGATTGACTCTGTATTACGGGTGATCTCTTCGGTCACCGCACTTTGCTCTTCTGCTGCAGTGGCTATGTGGGCTGCCATATCGTTAATCACTGTAACCACATTATTGATCTGTACCAGATTTCCGCCTGCAGCATCTGCATCATGCACACTGGTTTCAGCCAGATGGCTGCTGCCTGACATAATATCAACGGCCTTACGGGTGGATAACTGCAACTGATTGATCATTGACTCAATCTCTTCCGTTGAGGTGTGTGTGCGCTGTGAAAGCATCCGAACTTCATCGGCAACAACTGCAAAACCTCTACCCTGATCGCCGGCACGGGCGGCTTCAATGGCAGCATTAAGTGCCAGCAAGTTGGTCTGTTCAGCAATTGAGCGAATGGTCATCATAATAGAGCTGATGCTGGCTGCATGAGTGTTTAAATCATCAATTACACCGGTAGCAACGCTAACTTCTTCGGCCAGCTTACGGATTGAATTTTGGCTCTGCTCTACTTGCTGGTGCCCCTGCTGACACGTTGAAACGGCGCTGCCCGCTTCGTGTGCCGCTTTATCGGCGCTGGCGGCAATTTCATGTGTAGCAGCTGACATTTCAGTGACTGCCGTAGCCACCATGACAATCTCACCCTGTTGCATATGAATGCGTTGGGTACGTTCTTCAGCACTGGCTGCGCTGTGGGTAGCTTGGTTATTCAGATTGTCTGCAATATCGCGCATTTGCAGCAAAATTTTCTGCAGACGTTCGACAAAGCGATTGAAGTTTTTAGCTAATTTACCGACTTCATCATCAGTACGTGGAGTAATACGTACCGTCAGATCGCCTTCGCCATCAGCAATTTCAGCCAGTGCAGAAGAGACCGCATTCAGATCACGGAACAGATAATTCATCAGTAGTGTTAGAAATATTGCCGTTATCAATGTCAGGATAAATGAGATCCCCAGCAACAAATTGCGTGTATTTTGGTAGTCTGCCAACTCGGTTTGCTGATCAAGCATAAAACCCATTATCCAATGGGTATTGGCCACTTTAATCAGATCAAGCCATTTACTTTGCTGCTCAATATTAAGGTTAAATAGCTGGCCATGGGCAGATACACTTCCTACCAGTGCGGGTGTAAACATTCGGTTTAGGCTGCTCAGCGGTTGCATGATCATTTGCGTATTTTGATAAGCAATAATCGTACCTTGTGGAGTGACCAGCAAGCTTTGGGTATTTTTCCCCACTTCTAATTGTACGATTTTTGTCTGTAACTGCTTTAACGTCATATCTGCGCCAAGTACGCCTATAACAGCGCCGTTATGCTGCACCGGCAGTGAAAAAGTCACCACAATTTCACCGGTGACAGGATCTTTATAAGGCTCAGAAACAACAAGTGAGTTTTGGCTTACCGCATTTTGATACCAAGCGCGGGTACGGGGGTCAAAACTGCTGTCATCTCGCTCAGGGCGGGAGCTGATCATGCTGCCTTGCGCGTTACCAAAGTAGATATCATCAAAATCAGCACTGATTCTGGCTTGAATTAAGTGTGGCAGCAGAGTCGTGGCATCGGTAACAAACGGAATGACCCCCTTCATTTGCATGACCTTGCTATCTTGCCAGGTGACTATTTCACTGGCAATGGCTGCGCTAGTTGAGTCAATACGGCTTTGAATACCGCTTTGTGTCTGATTGTACAACCTTTCCGATGCTTGCCAGGTCAACACGCCTGCAACCAACAACACAGAAAAAAGGCTTACCGCAATAATTTTCTGTTTCAATGTGAGAGAAAAAGAGAGAGACATAACGACAAAAGCTCCAGATATCCGGCGAGATAAAAGCCTATCGGCAACAGTGTCGGGGAATTGAGTCTTATTGAGTATTAATCTGAGCACATATGACAATTAGTTTATTAATAATTGTTTCATGCGCCATGATATATGGAATTTTAGCTGTTTAGACGTCCAGATGTTTACAACTCTATGCGTCTCAACGTAAAATCACGTCAGACACTTAATCACCCTGACGTTGTGGGTTTCTATGACAAATAATAAGAACAATCTTCCATCGCGCTCTTTTTCAGCTTTGTTACCGCTGCTGGTTTTTCTCGCCATTTATATTGGTGCAGGGGTGTACCACACTCTGATAGGAACCGAATTTGCCTTTTACCAACTGCCAGCACCGGTTGCTATTTTACCGGCAATCGTGCTTTCACTATTGCTAGCGAAAGAATCACTAAATAGCGCTATTGGCCGCTTTATCAATGGCGCGGGTCATCCTGATATTATTGCTATGTGCCTGATTTACTTGTTAGCAGGGGCATTTTCAACGGTAGCTAAAGCCACGGGTGGAGTCGATGCGGCGGTAGGGCTGGGGCTTTCGGTGCTGCCAAGCTGGGCACTATTGCCGGGGTTATTCTTTATCTCTGCGGTTATCTCTACGGCAATGGGCACCTCAATGGGAACCATTGCGGCACTCTCTCCGGTGGCATTAGGCATTGCACAGGCTACCGGTATCTCGTTGCCGCTGATGGCCGGCGTCGTGCTTTCCGGTGCAATGTTTGGTGATAACATGTCTATCATCTCTGATACCACCATTGCAGCGACCCGTTCGCAAGGCTGTGCTATGCGCGATAAACTCAAAGAGAACTTTCGTATTGCCTTGCCTGCGGCCTGTGCCACCTTATTGTTGTTCTTTTTCCTGACACGGGCAACAGATGTGCCTGCTGTTGCGCCATTCTCGTGGGTACTGGCGCTGCCTTATTTGGTTATTTTGGCGCTGGCACTTTCAGGTTTGAATGTGTTTGTTGTCCTCACAGTCGGTATCGTGTGTGCAGGGCTCATGGGTTTTGTTGCAACAGATACCTACAATATCAGTGGTTTTGCCCGTGATATTTACCAAGGCTTTAGCGCAATGCAGGAGATTTTCCTGTTATCAATGCTCATTGGTGGTTTAAGTGAGCTGATGAAGCGTCAGGGGGGGCTAGCATTTTTAGCGCACCATATCCAGACTTTGATTGAACATCTTAATCGCAATGGTAAGCCCCACAGCCGTGCTGGTGAGCTGGGTATCGCGCTGCTGGTGGCGCTGACCAACTGTTGTACGGCAAACAATACCGTGGCTATTATTGTCAGCGGTAGTGTGGCCCGCACATTGGCAGAAGAGAACAATATTGCACCGCGCCGCGCCGCCAGCGTGCTGGATATCTACTCCTGTGTGGTACAAGGTTTACTGCCTTACGGTGCACAAGCCCTGCTGCTGGCCTCGAGTTTTAAACTTTCACCGCTCGATGTGGTGACTCATGCATGGTACTGCATGGCTCTTGCCATCAGTGCGCTATTTTTTATCTGGCTGCGCCCAGTAAAAATGCAGCATGTTTCGATCAAGTAGCTTTTTTCCAATAAGCTGCAGTTCTTCCCAATAAAAGTATTCTTTCATATCGGCCTTGCAGAGTATTCTGCGGGGCTTTTTTTATGCATAAAGATCCTAAAAAAATATTATTTTGCGGGATAAAGACGCCAAAACTTGCGCTGATTAACAAATTGCTGTTTTCACTGAGGTCTTATACAGCACAAAAAATTAGACTGGTACGCAGTTTATTTGTGGGATACCCCATAAATAGGCATTTCATATCAGTATTTGTGCGTAAACGTGCATATAAATAGAATAATTCAAGAAGGCCGATATCATGATGTTTCCTCTTCCTCATAAAATAGCTGTCTGTAGTCTTGCTGTTTCGTTTGCTCTGAGTGCCGGTGTTGTACAGGCGCAAGCGTGGGAACAAGGCAAAACCTACAATCTCACCATTTTGCATACTAATGATCATCACGGCCATTTCTGGAAAAATGAGCAGGGTGAGTACGGTTTGGCAGCACAAAAAACGTTGGTTGAGCAGATACGTAAAGAGGTTGAGACAGCAGGAGGCTCGGTATTACTGCTCTCTGGCGGAGATGTTAATACCGGCGTACCTGAATCAGATTTGCAACATGCAGAGCCTGATTTTCGTGGTATGTCGATGATTGGTTACGATGCCATGGCATTAGGCAACCATGAGTTTGATCGCCCGTTAAGTGTGCTGCGCAAACAAGAGCAGTGGGCGACGTTCCCGTTACTTTCCGCCAATATTTATGATGAAAAAAGCGGTGAGCGTTTATTTAAACCGTATGCCTTGTTTGACAAGCAGGGGATTAAAATTGCCGTGATCGGCTTAACTACCGAAGATACACAAAAAATTGGTAACCCTGAATATCTCAAAGGCACACTGTTTAAAGACCCAAAAATTGAAGCAAAAAATGTCATTGCGCAACTTAAGCAAAATGAAAAACCAGATGTCATTATTGCCGCTACACACATGGGGCATTATCAAAACGCACAACACGGCTCAAATGCGCCGGGGGATGTTGAGCTAGCACGCTCGCTGCCTGCCGGTGATCTAGACATGATTGTTGGCGGGCATTCACAAAATCCGGTTTGTATGGAAACGGCCAATGACCGTAATGACAGTTATATTCCGGGAACCGAATGTAAGCCTGATCAGCAAAATGGCACGTGGATTGTTCAGGCGCACGAGTGGGGGAAATATGTTGGCCGTGCGGATTATCAGTTTAAAAACGGTGAACTGCAACTGGTCAGTTATAACCTGATCCCAGTGAATTTAAAGCAAAAAGTGAAGCGTGATGATGGAAAATCAGAATATGTGTTGTACAGCACGCCGATAGCAGAAGATAGCGATATGCTAGCATTGCTGACACCATTCCAAGAAAAAGGTCAGGCTGAATTAGGTATTAAAATTGGTGAAGTCGACCAAAAACTCGAAGGTGACCGCAGTGTTGTGCGTTTTAAACAAACTAATCTTGGCCAGTTAATTGCTAAATCACATATGGAACGCGTGAATGCCGATTTTGGTGTGATGAATTCAGGTGGTGTTCGTGACTCTATTGAACCGGGTGATATCTCATACAAAGATGTATTAAAAGTGCAGCCATTTGGCAACATTGTCAGCTATGTTGACATGAAAGGCCGCGATATTATTGATTATCTCAATGTTGTGGCAACCAAAAAAGTTGACTCTGGGGCATATGCTCAGTTTGCCAATATTTCAATGGTTGTTGAAAACGGTAAAGTGCACGATGTAAAAATTGCCGGTACGCCAATTGACATGAATAAGTCATACCGCTTTACAGTACCAAGCTTTAATGCTGCAGGCGGAGATGGCTACCCTAATATTGCGGGGAATGCAGGATATGTTAATACCGGATTTGTTGATGCTGAAGTATTAAAAGATTATATCGCGAAGAGATCACCACTCAAGGCAAGTCAGTTTGCACCAAATAGTGATGTTATTTATAAATAACAGGTATAAATGAAATAAAAACCCGCGCTAATATGATTGGCTCTATTAGTGCGGGTTTTCATACACGGTAACTGATGTCTTTAATAATACGCGGTGCATTTACAATGATGTAGACCCTATGCACAGTGCTTTATTAAAGAAATGCCGTTTTCTATCTGTTTTATATTTATTTTAACACTGTTTTATATAGACACTGTTTTCATTACCGTCATCACTTTGTTTGCGTAACCTAATGCACGTGAGTCATCCCACGAATGGTAACGGCCAAT
>CAMTGL010000014.1 GCA_947071955.1 uncultured Plesiomonas sp. | reverse complement strand
TCCGCGCATCGATCATGTCATCACCTTGCGCCAGTGTTGCCCGCTCAATCTGACCAACTACGACGTTATGACCGTTCAGTGGGTAAGCTTTCAGATCTTTTTCAACCAGCTCTGCCGCGCTCAAACCAGCGATATCGGTTTTAGCAATCAGCAGTTCGGTGATAAAGGTATCCAGATCAGTAATCTGTGCCAGTTCAGCCAGCGCGTAAACGGCATCTTTATCTTTTTGCGTACAGGTCGGAGAGGCAAAACCGACGGTGTCACTGATGATGGCTGACATCATCAGGATCGCCAGTGGGCGGGTAATCGGTGCATTTTCCATTTTGAACAGGTTGAACAAAATGGTATTGGTGCAACCTACTGGCCAAATCCACGCTTCCAGCGGCTGTGCGGTGGTCACATCACCTAAACGGTGGTGATCAACAATACCCAAAATTTCAGCTTGAGCCAGATCGTCTGGGCCTTGCGCCATATCAGAGTAATCTACCAGCCAGACTTGTTGTCCGGCTACGCCAGTACACATATCAGGCTGCTCAACACCCGCTTTATTTAAGATGAACTGGGTTTCACGGTTGATATCACCCTGACGAACGGCTTTGGCATTCAAACCGCGAGCTTGCAGCAGTGCAGTTGCTACCAGTGCCGAGCAGATACTATCGCTGTCTGGGTTTTTATGACCTACTACTTGAATCATATTACTTCCTTTCACTCTTTCTTTTTGTTTGGCGCGAGTTTTGTGCTCGCTTATTTTGGCTGATTTCAAAAATCAGGCTCGCAGCAAAACTGTAATGGCTCACCGGTTTTCGGGTGCGTGATATTCAGCTCTAACGCATGTAATTGCAAACGATCGGCCATGGCCTGTGCCTGTGCGTTGGCATAAAAGCGATCACCCAAAATCGGATGCCCCAGTGCCAACATGTGCACCCGCAACTGGTGTGAACGGCCGGTAATAGGGGTCAGTTTAACACGGCTTGTTCCATCTGAATCACGACTGAGCACCTGATACAACGTCTGAGCCGGCTTGCCGGTCTCATGACACACCTTCTGCTGCGGACGGTTCGGCCAGTCACACACCAGCGGTAAATCTATCTCACCGCTGTCGTGCTCAGGATGCCCCCAGATTCGGGCGATATACGCTTTTTTAGGCTCTCGCTCACGAAACTGACGTTTGAGCTCACGCTCGGCCTGTTTGGTTAATGCCACCACCAGCACGCCACTGGTCGCCATATCAAGACGATGCACCGATTCAGCTAACGGATAGTCATCCTGCACCCGCTGCATAATGCTGTCGCGGTGCTCAGGTGCACGCCCCTGCACTGACAACAGCCCGCTCGGTTTGTTGACCACCATGATGCTGGCATCCTGATGAAGGATCTCCAGCCAAGGGTCAGTCGGCGGATGATATGACTCCAGCGGTGGCGCACCGCTGGGGGCGGGTGGTTCTCCCGCCAAATAAGCCGCTTTACGCTGCCGTTTGGTGCTGCTCGATTGTGCCATGTGATTACCTTTGCTAAATACTTATTGATGCGTAACCACAACCACACGCAGCGAATCTAACCGCCAGTTGGCTTCATCAAGATGCTGCATCACTTGCTTACGGCCCAGATCCAGCACAGTCACTTCATCATCACGGATGTTCGGGTTCACCGCTTTAAGAGCCAGCATGCGATCGAGTTCGGCAGTCATCACGTTATCAGCCAGTTGACGCGCGGCATCAATTTCAATGCGCGCCAGCTCAGTGGCTTTTGGCTCGGCCAGTGTCAGCATCGCGTGGATCTCTTTTTGTACCGCATTGACCAGTTTGCTGCCGGTATGACGGTTCACTGGGCTAAGTTGGCGGTTCAGCGCTTCAAATGCCACTGACTGAGACAGGTCATTACCGTTGATATCCATCAGCAAACGAATTGGGCTTGGCGGCAAGAAACGGGTCAGTTGCAGATGTTTCGGCGCTTGCGCTTCAACCACATAGACCAGCTCCAGCAACAATGTTCCGGCAGGCAGCGCTTTGTTTTTCAGTAGCGACATTGCAGTCATACCGGTATCACCGGACAAAATCAGATCAATGCCGTTACGCAGAATTGGGTGTTCCCATGTCAAAAACTGAGCATCTTCGCGCGACAACGCCACATCACGATCAAAGGTCACGGTACAGCCGTCTGATGGCAAACCCGGAAAATCAGGCACCAGCATATGGCCGGTCGGTTCAAGCACCAGCATGTGCTCGCCACGATCTTCTTGCTGCACACCAATAATATCAAACAGGTTCAGCGCAAAACTGACTAAGTCAGTATCGCCATCTTGCTCACCAATTTTCTCGGCCAACGCCTGTGCTTCTATGCCCCCATTAGAGTGCATCTCCAACAGGCGATCACGGCCTGTTTCCAGCTTGGCTTTCAAACTATCGTGCAGCGCGCGGCTGTCAGCAATCAGCTCATCAAACCCTTCGGTGCTGCTTGGGTCGGCCAAAAACGGAATCAAACGTTCAACAAACTGATCATACACCGGACGACCGGTCGGGCAGGTGTGCTCAAACGCATCCAGCCCCTCATGGAACCAGCGCGACAGCAGCGCCTGAGATGTGCCTTCAAGACAAGGGACATGAATGGCAATATCGTGCCGCTGACCAATACGGTCAAGACGGCCAATCCGCTGCTCAAGCAGATCGGGGTTCATCGGCAAGTCAAACATCACCAACTGGCTGGCAAATTGGAAATTGCGCCCTTCTGAGCCAATTTCAGAGCAGAGCAGCACCTGCGCGCCCTCTTCTTGCTGTGCAAAGTAGGCCGAAGCTTTATCACGCTCGATAATGGATAAACCTTCATGGAACACCGCCGCACGAATCGCTTCACGCTCACGCAGTGCCTGCTCTAAATGCACCGCGGTTTCGGCTTTCGCACAGATCACCAGCACCTTGTCATCACGGTGATTTTTCAAGAATGTCAGCAACCACTCAACCCGCGGGTCAAAGTTCCACCAAGTGGCATTCTCGCCCTCAAAAGCTTGATAAATTTGTTCGGGATAGAGCATCTGCAGCGCACGATCATCAATCTTGCTTGATCCCATCATACGCGCAACGCGAATGGCGGTTTGATACTGGCTTGGCAGTGGCAAAGTGATCTGATTTAAGCTGCGCTGTGGAAAACCCTTCACACCCTGACGGGTATTACGGAACAGTACACGGCCAGTGCCGTGGCGATCCATCAGATTACTGATCAGCGTCTGGCGGGCACTGATGCGCTCGGCTTCATCCACACTCTTGGCATTGATCACTTTCAACAGCGGCTCAACGTCTTGCTCTGGCAGCAGCTCGGTCAGCAGATTTTGTGCTGCAACCGTCAGCGGCTTGCCACCGGTAATATCAGCAACGGCATCAGCAATCGGCTGATACTGCTGCTGCTCGGCGACAAACTCTTCGTAATCATGGAAACGATCAGGATCGAGCAAGCGCAAACGGGCAAAATGGCTCTGCTGGCCCAACTGCTCAGGAGTTGCAGTCAGCAGCAACACGCCCGGAATATTCTCAGCTAAGGCTTCAACCACCTGATATTCACGGCTCGGTTTCTCTTCATCCCAAACCAGATGATGAGCTTCATCGACCACCAGTAGATCCCACTCAGCATCAACGGCCTGTTCGCAACGCTGGCGTTTTTTACGGATAAAATCGAGCGAACAGATCACCAACTGTTCGGTTTCAAACGGGTTCTCGGCATCCAGCCCCGCTTCGGCGCAGCGCTCTTCATCAAACAGCGCAAAACGTAGATTGAAACGGCGCAGCATCTCCACCAGCCACTGGTGCTGCAAAGACTCAGGCACGACCACCAACACGCGTTCGGCACGGCCAGAGAGCAGTTGTTGATGAATAATCATCCCCGCTTCAATGGTTTTACCCAAACCCACTTCGTCGGCCAGCAGAACACGCGGCGCATAACGGCAGCCCACTTCATGGGCAATATAAACCTGATGCGGGATAAGGCTGGCACGCACACCGCGTAATCCACGCAGTGGTGAACGGAACTGATCGCGTTGGTGGTTCAGCGCGCGATAACGCAGCGCAAAGCGATCCATCCTATCAATCTGACCGGCAAACAGACGGTCCTGCGGGCGGCTGAAGGTCAGCTTATTGTCCAGCATCACCTCACGCAGGGTGACGTTCGCCTCTTCGGTATCGACGCGTGTACCGATGTAGGTCAGTACTCCGTGTGCTTCCAGCACCTCTTCGACACACAATTTCCAGCCTTCATGACAGCTGATTGTGTCGCCTTGATTGAACATGACGCGGGTTACCGGCGCATCAACGCGGGAATAAACGCGGTTTTCACCGGAAACAGGAAACAGGATAGTCACGGTACGGGCTTCTATCGCCACGACCGTACCTAAACCCAACTCACTCTCAGTATCACTGATCCAACGTTGACCAAGTGCAAAAGGCATAGTGCGGACTCAACTCTCTTCTTTGGGGTGGGTGCGGGAAAGGGCGCTATGGTAATTCAAGGTGTGTTTCCCGTCACGGATTTATCCGTATTCAATACTTTAAAAACTGTGTGATTGTCACAAGCATGTCATGAAGTATGCGTTTGATTGTTAATACGTTGCTACACTCAATAATAGGGGCAACACCCGTGCAAAGAGCGCACTGTTTTAACGCTGACAAGGAGATTGCTATGGGCACAGACGAACGGAAAACTTTCGTCCTCGATACCAATATTCTACTCCATGAACCCCAATCTATTTTTTCGTTTCAGGAACACAATGTCATCATTCCGATGACCGTACTTGAAGAACTCGACAGGATTAAGGATAGTAAACGCGACGTATCGCGCGAGGCCAGAATCGCGATTCGTATGCTCGAAAGTGTATTTCTTGATGCAACAGCCGAAGAGATCGCCGCCGGCGTTCCGCTCAGTAAACACGGCGCACAGGCATCGGGTTGCATCGCAATTTTTGCTGATTATGGCCTCGATGAAACGGCCTTCGCCTTCCCACATAAAGAGGGCGATAGCCGTATCCTCAATGGGGTATTATACCTGCAAAAGCAGCGTGCCCCTCAACCGATTATTTTAGTCACTAAAGATATTAATATGCGCCTGCGTGCCAAAGGCGCGGGTGTCCTGCGAGTTGAAGATTACCGTACTGATCAGCTCATTGATGATGTTCGCTTTCTCACCAAGGGATTTCGCCACCTTCCCGGTAATTTTTGGAATAAGGTTGAGGTCTGCCAAACCCAACATGAGGGGCGAGAAACCTACCACGCCGTTGACGCTTCGCTGATCCCGACAGCGCATATCAATGAATATCTGTTTGATGATACTGAAAACTTTGCTGGCCGCATCTGTGCTATTGGCGAAGATCGTGTCACGTTTCGCGATCTTGGCCGCGAGAAAATGATGCATCGTCAGGCTTGGGGTATCCACCCGAAAAATATGTATCAGGCCATGGCACTGCATGCCCTGCTCGATCCCTCCATTGATCTGGTGATCTTAACCGGCCCTGCCGGTAGCGGTAAAACCTTGCTGGCCATGGCCGCGGCACTTGAGCAGGTGATCGAGAAAAAGATGTTCGACAAGATTATCGTCACCCGCAATACGCCGGATATCGGCGAATCCATTGGCTATTTACCGGGCACTGAAGAGGAAAAAATGATGCCATGGTTAGCCGCCATTACCGATACTCTGGAGGTGCTGCATAAAAATGACCACAACACCGAAGCCTCCATCAAATATATTCAGGATAAAGCCAATATCCAGTTTAAATCGATTAACTTCATGCGCGGGCGCTCAATTCAAAATGCCTTTGTCCTGCTTGATGAGTGCCAGAATTTAAGTGCGTCACAGCTAAAAACCATTATTACCCGCTGCGGTGAAGGCACTAAAATTGTTTGTTCGGGCAATCTGGCACAAATCGATAGCGCCTATCTCACGCCCGTAACGTCGGGATTAACCTATATTGTTGAGCGTTTTAAAGATTTTGAGGGCAGTGTAAACCTGTATCTGAACGGCGTTGTACGCAGCCGTTTAGCCTCTTATGCTGAAGAACATCTGTAAAACTGCGGTAGGAGCAAAACAATCTCTGGTTTTGCTCCTCTTCCTGCTGTTTTATTCTGCCTTTGCACCGCCGATTGACGGTGCAAAGCGCACCTTGCACAATACTTTCCTGTAAAATCACACCACTTCCCAATACAATTTTTCCCGTCAGTTTGTTCTGACCAACTACATTGAGATACTGATGGATGCTCTATTTGTACACATACAGCTCTATGCCACGCAGTATGCGCTGACCGCCGTTTTTCTCGCGGCACTGATTGAGTCAATTGCGGTTATCGGTCTGCTGATCCCAAGTTCGATCATTATGACATCGATTGGTCTGATGATCGGCCACGGTGAGGTAAACTTTTGGCTAGCATGGCTGCTGGCAGCACTTGGCTGCATGGTCGGTGATTGGGGTTCATTTCTGACGGGGCACTATTTTACTGTTCCCCTGCGTAAAGCTCGCCCCTTACAGCGCTATACTAGCCAGATAAACAAGATTGAACATGCTCTGCATCAGCACAGTCTGCTGACTATCTTCTGGGGGCGACATATCGGCCCAACACGTCCGATTGTACCGCTGGTTGCTGGCATGCTGAATCTGCCATTACAAAAGTTTGTGCTGCCCAATTTTCTGGCCTGCGCAACATGGCCACCCGTTTATCTATTACCCGGTTTGCTCGCCGGCGTAGCCTTGGGGATCCCTGATGGGCAAGATCTCGGCGCGTTCCGTGTCTGGCTGATCCTCTGTGCGATCAGCTGTACTCTGGCAGTCTGGTTGTGCTGGCGTTACTGGCGCGTAGACCGCCAGAAAACCGACATTTTCAGCCGCTGGTTAACTCCGAGTCGTTTACGGATAGCCGCACCGATCTCACTGATCGTGGCGGTTATCAGCACGGTATTGTTGCTGCAACAACCGCTGATGCCGCTGTATGCTAAGCAGGTTTGGCTGATCATCAGACCATAAACCATTAACTGTACGGTACGGTACGGTAAATCAGTAATCCTATCGGTGATTAACAACCTACACCGAGTACCCGTGCAGCAGGCGTTTCGCCACGAATGAGCGCCTGCGTACTGCCGTCATAGTAAATACGGCCGTCAACAATCAGCAGAGTACGCGGTGCTATCCGCGCCGCATCATCTAGATTGTGCGACACCATCAGCAGAGTCAGATTCGCCTGCTGACAGGCCACATCGACACACTGCAACATATCGGCGCGCAGTGCCGGATCAAGCGCCGAAAACGGCTCATCCAGCAACAAAATCGGGGTGTCGCGCACCAAACAGCGCGCCAGAGCAACCCGCTGACGCTGGCCGCCTGAGAGCGTATCCGGCAGCCGATCAAGATACTCACTCAGCCCGACATCTTCCACCACCTGCAAAAGACGCTGACGCTGCGCATCGTTCAGCTTTAGCCCAGGGTTTAGCCCCAAACCGATATTCTGGCGCACGGTCAGATGATTAAACAGATTATGCTCTTGAAACAGCATCGATACCGGACGAGCAGCAATCGGCAAGTGCGTTGCATCCACCCCATTTAAGCGAAGCTGACCGCTATTAAGCGGCTCAAAACCGGCAATAATATTCAGCAGTGTGCTTTTTCCTGCCCCACTTGGGCCAAGGATCGCGACCCGCTCTCCGGCTTTTATCTGCACATCAAAACGCATCGGCAGATGGTCATAAATAAACAGGCCTTGCGTTAACGAAATCATGATCGGGGTTCCGTACGCTGCCGTGGCAGACGCTCAAAAAAGGTAAACAGACCAAAACAGAGCAGCATCAGTAGCAATGCGGTCACTGCCGCATCATCGCTGCGGTATGCGCCTATCTGCTGATACAGATACAGTGGAAGGGTGCGCAAATCATCACTGCCCAGCAACGCTATCACCCCGAAATCGCCCAAAGACAATACGCAGGAAAATGACATCGCCAGTGAGAGCGGACGCGCCAGCGCACGCCACTCTACCCAGCGCAAACGTTGCCAGCCCTGTATTCCGAGTGACGCGCACAACCGGTTATAGTGCACTGCCAGATCCCACATCGGCACACTGAGGGTTTTCAGCACATACGGCAGCGCCATTAGCGCATTGCAGATAATCACCAGCACCATCGCGTGCTCAGCCAGTGCTGGATAGGGCTGCAATAACAAAAACAGACCGGTAGCCAGCACTAAACCTGGCATAGCCAAAATCAGCATCCCCGACAGCTCCAGACGCGCCGCCCAACGGCGGCAACCCTGCATCCGCAACTGGCGGCTTGACCAAAGGATCATCATGCCCAGTACCACCGCCAGCGCCCCCGCGCCCAGCGCTATCTGCAATGAGGTCAACAACGCCTGCCAGAGCGCCGCTTGCCGCAACACCGACCATAACGACACATTTAGACCGCTCACCAGCACCGAAAACAGGGGGGGTAACAGCAACAATAGCGCCGCCCCAATCACCAACACAACGCCCAGCAAACGGCCTCGGTGTCGATCTCGCTCATGCCAAAGCCCACCATTACCGGCGGCAGCAGGCAGAGTGCCGGCCAAACGCTGGCTGATCACCACCAGCCCGAGGCAAACGGCCATCTGCAACAGCGCCAGCAACGCGGCCTGACCCAGATCAAAGTCATAGGTTAGCGCCTGATAAATCGCCAGCTCAATACTGGTCGCTTTTGGCCCACCACCGAGCGCCAACACCACCGCAAAACTGGCAAAACAGAGCATGAAAATCAGGCTGGCCGTCGGCAATAATTGGCGACGCAGATAAGGCCACTCTAAAAATCGAAACCGTTGCCCAGCATTCATTCCCAACTGTGCAGCAAGACGACGCTGCTCAAGGGGAATCGCTTCTAGACTCTGTAAAAACAGGCGGCATGCCAGCGGCAGATTGAAAAACACATGTGCCAGTAAAATGCCCTGCAAGCCGTACGGGGAAAAACGGTAGTGGATACCAAGCCACCGACACAGCTGCGCCAGCCAGCCGTTTTGCCCGTACACACTGATGAGGCCAAATACCGCCACCAGCACCGGCAATACCAAGGTCAGTGAAAACAGCCGCACCAACAAGGCACGACCAATAAATTGCCTGCGCGCCAGTGCCTTAGCCAGAAAAATCGCCGGAAATACCGAGAGCAGCGTCGATAACCCCGCCTGCATCAGCGTAAAACGCAATACATGCTGCAAATAGGGGTCATCGAGCAAAAATGCAGGTTCTGTCGCCGGAGCATTCAGCCATAAACTGGCCAGAGCGCTCACCGCTAACAACAGCAACAATAGCGCCGCCACCATGCCCGGCCACAACCAGCCGGGCACACGACAACTGCGGAAAAACACCAAAATTACTGACTGACGGCCGATTGCCATTCCCGTACCCACGTTTTGCGCTGCTTAGCCACTTCCTGTGGGGAGAATTCCAATGTTTTCTTCGGTGCAACCACCTGCTCAAATCCGGCAGGCAGTGCAATATCAGTCACCGGCAACATCCAGTTAGCGGTTGGCATCTGCTGCTGAAAAGCCGGTGTCAGCATAAACTGCAAAAACTGCTGCGCCAGTTGCGGCTGCTGGCTGCTGGCAAGCTGTCCGGCCACCTCAACCTGCAAATAGTGCCCCTCAGCAAAATCGGCCGCGGCATAACGCGCATCTTTTTCACTGATCAGATGATACATTGGCGACGTGCTGTAACTGAGCACCATATCCGCCTCACCTTTGAGAAACAGACCGTACGCCTCACTCCAGCCCTTAGTCACAGTGACCGTTTTTTTCGCCAATTGCTGCCACTTGGCAGGCGCATTTTCACCGTACACCGCCTTCATCCACAGCATTAATCCCTGCCCCGGCGTACTGGTACGCGGGTCTTGGTAAATAATGCTCCACGGCTGTGGGCTATCAATCAGTTGGCTTAAACTGGTCGGCGGATTAGGCAATTTCTCTTTGTTATACACAAAAGCAAAATAGCCATAATCATAGGGAAGGAAAAACTGATTGCTCCACCCATCAGGCAGAGTTAACGCATCCGTATTCACTGATAACGGGGCAAAAAGTCCGGTTTTTTCAGCCTCAGCCACCAAATTATTATCAAGCCCCAGCACCACATCGGCCTTACTGCGCTTGCCTTCCATCCGCACCCGATTGAGGATAGACACCCCATCATCAAGCGCAACAAACTTCAACTCACACCCACCACACTGCGCTTCAAACGCCTTTTTCACCGCAGGGCCGGGGCCCCAATCAGAGGCAAATGAGTCATAGGTATAAACCGTCAACGTTTTACCGGCATAACTGCCCGCACCTGCCGTATCAAGCGGTTTTGTCACTGTCGTATTGGGTGATAAAGACGTTTTTGAGGATACAGACGCAGAGTCAGCCGCAACCGACGGTAAAGCAACCGGCAACAGCAGTGCAGCCAGCAGAGCATGCGGACGAACCGAAGAGATATAACCTGTAACAGACGTGAATATTGACACTTTGCGCTCCTTACAACCTTGTTGGAGTCGGCAAAGGTTTTGGTGGCCGCAGGTAAATACCGGCAGCAATCCCCAATCCCTCCGCCGGTATTAACCGGATCAGGTTCGACGGGTGTTATCTCAGCCACAAGGCACCCCGTTGAGAACGCGCCATTGTAATCTCAAGCGGCTGATCCGCCAACTTTAATCCCCACGGTTGTAACGCACCTTTTTAGGTCATCACCACAGAATTCACCAATCTATTGGCCGAGCCACTCCAAATAATCGCAAAAATAAACCACTGCCAGATGAAAATACCACCCCACATATGAAACACTATGTTCTGAAATAAACACGAAAAAAATCGACTTACCGCTCAAAATCAGCATCAAATTCCATACAGTAATCGACTCTCTGTATGATTTGTATGATGCTATTGCTCCGCTCGGTCTTAAGGATATGAGATGATCCCGCACGGTATGCTACAGCAATGGATTTTTGCCCACGATCAACGCTCACTGATTGATTTGGCTCTGCCCGAATTAGCACTCTTATTGAATGCAGATCAGTGCTGGCTGTTCAACGGGCGGGAAGATCCAAAACTGCTTGATAGCTGGCCGTCAACCGAACCATACGACACGACATTTAGCCATTGTGCGCTGATCATACATATCCACCAACTGACACAAGATGGCATCTGGCAAACCTTTACCGACGATCCTTCCCTGCAAATCTGCCGTTTAAGTGGCAGTGATCAGAACACGCAGATTTTGGTCTGGAAGACCAACAATGCACAGTCTAAAGAGCAAGACCCTTCCACCCAAGTTTGTGCTCTACTGTTTTTCGGCCAACTGCTGCAAAAACACCAAACTGAAACGCAAAACTGTGCAGATCGTGCCAAACGCGATCTGCAAGAGGCCATGCTAGCCAAACAGCTCAATGATCTGCGCAACCAAGTCAATACCATTCGGGAACTGCAACAGCTGATGAGTGCCATGGTGTTGTGCCGTGAGCTCGATGAACTCTACCAGTTGGCCGTAGAGCAGTTGCGCTGCATCCTGCCCGGTTGTCGCAGCGCACTGATGCTGTACGATCCGGCCACCGGCCAAGTACAGGGGACATTTGGTACCGATAGCAACGGCAATACCGCCGATGAGCGCAGTATTATCTACAGCTACCGAGATCAAACAGATATCTTCAATGATGCGCTGCGCAGCCAAGACCAAGAGCTGGTGATCAAAGAGAACGCCCCGCTGTACACCCAACACGAAATTGTCGGGGTTGGCTGGAACGCCATGCTAATCCTGCGCGATGAGAACGGCCCAATAGCTTGGTTTGCGCTTGATAACCTGATTTCACAACGCCCACTAACCGCCGCGCAACAAGTATTACTGATCACCTTCGGGCGGATGGTTTCCTCGGTGCTGGTACAAATGTTGCGCGAAAAACAGCTGCGCTTTTTGCATGAAGGGCTGCTGGCAATGGCCGAAACCGATAATATCCTGCTGGCATGTAAGGTGGCGGTAGAGAAAGTGAAAACACTGGGTGTTGATCGGGCGGCTGTGGTGTTGTGGGATCAAAACACTCACATGTTATGCGGCACCTATGGTTGTGATGAACAGGGTAATCTGCGTGATGAACACCACCTACAAATTGATCCTTATGCTGATCCAGTTATCACCCCAATGCTGACAGTGCAAGATTACTTCACCGTTCGGCGGGATGCTCCTCTGTTTAACGATAACCACCTGATCGGCATCGGCTGGCATTTAAGTGCCGGTCTGTGGCACGGCGGGCGTTTTTTCGGGGCGATTTTTGCCGATAACCTACTTAGCCGACGGGTGATGACCAGCCACCAGCAAACTATTTTGCACCTCTTTACAGCGGTGGTAGCCAGCCTACTGGCCCGTTTTCAGAGCGAACAAGACCTGCGACATCTCAATCTTTCGCTCGATAATCAGGTACAAGAGCGCACACAAGCACTCAATGAGGCCAATCAGCGCCTGCTTGATCTCTCTTATCATGATCCGCTAACCGGCCTCTACAATCGCCGTTATTTCGATCAAATTATCCTACAGATGATGGAAGAGCCCACTTCACCGGGCCTGATCCTAATTGATATAGACTCTTTTAAAGCCTTCAACGATATCTACGGTCATCCGGCCGGTGATGAGTGTTTACGCAGCTTCTCTATCGCCCTGAGAAACTGCATGCACAACTGTACTGTAGCGCGTATGGGCGGGGAAGAGTTCGCCGTATTAATTCCAGCCGTACAGCAGCAAGAGTTAACCGAACTGATCAATGAGCTGATGAATATCACCGAGCAGCTAGCCATTCCACACCGAGGCTCACCGTTCGGTCTACTCACCTTTTCTGCCGGCTATGCCAGCGGAGCACATCGTACCATTACCGAACTCTATCACACCGCAGATAAAGCGCTATACCGTGCCAAACAACGTGGCCGACACTGTTTTGTACAATCACCAGACTCTGAGTCACAACATCCACCGGCCCAAACATCTGTCCGTTGCGTTTAACGAAAACCGCGCTCGCGCCGGATCAGGTCATAAGCCGCTTGAATATCCTGTGCTTTTTGCTTGGCTAACTCCATCATCTGCGGCGGTAGCCCTTTGGCCACCAGCTTATCGGGGTGATGTTCATTCATCAGCTTACGATAGGCACGCTTAACCGTTTGATCATCATCACTGCTGCTAACACCCAGCACTTTACAGGCATCAGCCAATGTCGGGCCATTAGCATTGCGTGGGGCCCAGCCCTCTTGCTGTGAACCCTGCTCACCACGAAATTGTGAGCTGCCCTCAAGCATAGATAACAGTTGCTCAAATTGGCTACGCGAAAAACCCAGCTCTTCGGCGATCACATACAAAACATCGCGCTCACTCGGATGCAAAGAGCCGTCGGCAAACGCCGTTTGCAGCTGGATCTCCATAAACATCTTGAGCAGGTCAAAACGGCCAAAACAGGCTCGGCGAAAATCACGCAATGTCTGGCGTAGCGGAAAATCGGCCAGCTTGCCATCACGAAATGCTTCCTGAGCCGCTTTACGCGCTTCGCCATGCAGGTTCATCCGGCTCATCATCGCATTCGCCATTTGGATATCAGCTTCCGTCACCCGCCCTTTTGACTTGGTTAAATGCCCCATCGTCGAAAATGTCGCGTGAAAAAACAGAGACTGACGCGCCTGCTGGTTGCTGAAATAGCCCTGAAAATTAGCTTGAGCCGCCACCCGTTTATCAATTTGATGGCCGATTAACAATCCGAAAAAAGCACCAATGGGCCCGCCAGCCAGCGATCCCAATGCAATACCCACCAATTTGCCCCACAACTGCATTCCTGCCCCTCTTAAACCCCATCACTGTGGTTGAAAATTCTCGCGAAAAAGATCTGTTTTTGTACTCGTTGTTGTCCTAAATAAGCATTTTTCTCATCAACAATTTACGCGGTATACTGCCTTTCACAGACAAATAATCATAAATGTGCCGAGTGACGCAAATTGCTTTATCATACTCCGCATTCAGCTCAATTGCTTGCGGGCATTATGGCTCGCTCAGGTTGTAGGACCCTCTATACCGGTATGAAAAAAATTCTTCCGACAATCTTAGCTTCAACCATCGGAGCCATACTGTTCAGCCCGCACTCGTACGCCGATTTGCGCAGCCAATGCTTATCCGGTGTACCGCACTATACTAAGCCACTCATTGAAGGTGATCCTAACACGCAAACCGTCACTATTTTGTCTGACGATGCGAATGTTGATTACCCAAATCGTGCCTTTTATCAGGGAAATGTGAATGTTGAACAGGGCAATCGCCAGCTGACATCACATGAAGCCGAAGTCACTCAGCAACTGAAAAATGGCCAGCCGGTTAAACGCGAAATGACCGCCCGCGGTAACGTACACTATTTTGATCCGACCATTAGTCTAAAAGGGCCGCGTGCATGGTCAGATTTAGACAGTAAAGATACCGATGTTGATCAAGCAAGCTACCAGTTTGTGGATAAACAAGGGCGTGGCACGGCCAAAGAGCTGCAACTGCGTGAAAACCGTTACAACATCATGAAAAGTGCCGTCTTTACTACCTGCCTTCCTGAAGATGACAGTTGGAGTATTGCCGCCACTACGATGGTACAAGATCGCCAAGAAGAGATGGCCGAGTTGTGGAATGCTCGCTTTCAAGTCGCTGGCGTGCCGATTTTCTATACCCCGTATCTACAGATCCCACTTGGCAACAAACGCCGCTCTGGTTTTTTAGTTCCGGCATTTAAAACATCCAACAAAGACGGTATTCAGCTGGATATTCCCTACTACTGGAATATCGCGCCTAACTATGATGCCACTATTACTCCGCGCTATATGAGCAAACGCGGAACCGAGTGGATGACCGAATTCCGTTACCTCACCACACCAGGGGCCGGTACGATTGCATTCGACTACCTGGCAAATGATCCACTATACCAAGATGAGTCGCGCTACCTGACCTACTGGGGGCATAGCGGCGTAATTAATCAGGTGTGGCGTTTTAATGTGAACTACACCAAAGTCAGTGATCCGCAGTACTTCAATGATTTAGACTCACCGTACGGCAGCACAACTGATGGCTATGTCACCCAAACCGGCAGCATCGGCTATGCCGATCCAAACTGGATGGTTAACCTGTCTGCCACGCAGTTTCAGGTTTTTGACAGCCAAGTAGCCAGCGTCTATCGCACCTCGCCACAGCTCGATATTAACTATTACAACACCAGTTTGCTCGATGAGAAACTCAATACCCACCTGTTCGGCCAAATCGTGCGTTTTGAAAATAATAATCCGATAATGCCGACAGCAACACGGGTACATTTAGAGCCTAGCGTCAGTTACCCGCTGGCCAACCGCTGGGGCAGCATAGAGGCGAGTGGTAAACTGTATGCCACCCACTATCAACAAGATATTCCAACGCAAAATACCGCTAATTCCGCATTAGAAGAGTCTGTTTCGCGTTTTATTCCGCAAGGAAAGATCGATGCTAAAATGATCTTAGAGCGAAATACAGCCCTGCTAAACGGCTATACCCAGACCTTAGAGCCGCAAGTGCAGTATTTGTATCGTCCGTATACTGATCAAAAAGCTATCGGGAACTACGACTCTACCGCTCTGCAACTCGACTATCTGGGGATGTTCCGTGATCGCCGTTACAGCGGTTTAGACCGTATCTCATCGGCCAATCAAATCACTACCGGTTTAACCACGCGGATTTTCGATCAGGGCCTTAATGAACGCTTTAACTTCGCTATCGGGCAAATTTATTACCTGTCAGCACCCCGCATTACTGAAAAAGCGCAACATGAAGCGCGAACTTCTGCCTGGGCCACCGAGTCTAACATATTGTTTAATGAGAACTGGAGTGCCAAGGCTGGATTACAATATGACCCGCAAGATAAGCAGGTTACACTGGCCAATACCGCCGTTGAGTACCGTAAAGATAGCGAGCGGTTAGTACAACTCAACTACCGTTACGCCAGTCAGGAGTACATCAACAACGCCTTGCCGAATAAGAACTATGACCATAACATCTCGCAAGTGGGCTTAGTTTCGGCATGGCCGGTGACCGATAAATTGGGCGTTGTCGGCCAATACTATTACGAT
Source organism: uncultured Plesiomonas sp. (assembly GCA_947071955.1). Lineage (GTDB taxonomy): Bacteria > Pseudomonadota > Gammaproteobacteria > Enterobacterales > CAMTGL01 > Plesiomonas. Next base: position 1,239 of record CAMTGL010000014.1, on the reverse strand, counting down.
ACCGGTTTGAAACAGTCAGCAGAACAGCTGTTGGGGTTACAATATAATACCTGCTGCTGGGCGGTGAACCTGATGTATGAGCGCAAAACAATTGGTTACGACAACAACACGCGAACCAGCACCTATGATAATGCTGTTTCATTCAATGTTGAGATCCGTGGCCTTGGCAACAACTACTCAACCGGTATCGGTAAGATGTTGGGTAGTGGTATCCTGCCGTATCAGCGTCCGTTTACATTGAATAACTAATAACACCTATCATAGGATGATGTGTGTACGGTTAACTTCAATAACAGATATTTACCTTATTAATTAAACGCTGCACAGCGCAGGATGGAAAGGCGAATGAAGAACTGGAAGACGTGGTTTTCACTGCTGGCAATGGTCAGTACCAGTGTGATTGCCGCCCCGCAATCAATTGATCAGGTAGCCGCAATCGTCAATAACGGTGTGGTACTACAAAGTGATGTCAACAGCCTGATGCAGTCAGTGAAACTGAATGCACGACAGGCCAATCAGCAGTTGCCGGATGATACCGCACTGCGCCATCAGGTGCTTGATCGCCTGATTTTGGATCAAATCCAGTTGCAACTGGCCGGTAAACTGGGGATCAGCGTCAGCGATGCCGATCTTGACGGCGCAATTGCAACCATTGCCGGGCAAAACCGTCTGAGTGTCGGGCAGTTACAGCAAAATCTGCAATCGCAAGGTATCAATTATGCCGACTACCGCGAACAGATCCGCAAAGAGATGTTGGCAACCGAAGCGCGTAACTCACAAGTGCGCAGCCGGATTAATATCCTGCCGCAAGAGGTTGATACGCTGGCCAAACAGATCAGTCAGCAAGTGCAAAAAGGTCAAGAGTACAACCTGAGCCACATCCAGATCCCACTACCGGAAAACCCGACCCAAAGTGAAGTGGATGCCGCCCAAGCTAAAGCCGAACAGGTTATGCGTGAGCTGAAAAAAGGCGCTGACTTCTCAAAAATGGCGATCGCCAACTCTTCTGGTCCAAAAGCACTGGAGGGCGGTAACTTAGGCTGGGTACGCCCACAAAGCATCCCGACCGTGTTTGCGGAAAAAATCACCAATGCCACCACCGGAACACTGGTTGGCCCATTCCGTACCGGTGTCGGCTTCCATATCCTCAAAGTCAATGCGCTACGTGGTGAAGAGCAGAGCGTGCAGGCGACCGAAGTGCATGCCCGTCACATTTTGCTGAAAACCTCAGTCATGCTC
>CAMTGL010000013.1 GCA_947071955.1 uncultured Plesiomonas sp. | reverse complement strand
TTAATACTTCTGATTTGCCAAGCCATTTGAGCATAAAATGCCGAGTTGTGTAAGATCGGATATTGATCAAGCGGCTAGATTAACCAGATCGGGCCATTATCACGGATCCGCATCTTTTCACCATCAACGTGAGTTGCAAGTATTGGATCATAAGGCGCTAATTCAGCAGATGACAGTGTAATTTGGTAACCATTTATTGAGCCAATTTCTATCCGATTTGATTGAATATCACCCAGTGCTAATACGTCACTCAGACGTGGCCCACTAAATGTTCTCGCTTGTGTATGCCACGGAGTTGACGTTGTAATCTCATATTGCGGTAATGCATTTAGTTGCCCGATTGACAATGCCAACGCATTTGTACGGCCATTAGTCAATGTTAATACTGTTTTTCCGCTTTTTTCCGGCACAGACACACTCGCCGGAGCGGTCACAGCCGATTGTGCATTACGGGGAAAACAGCCCAACAAGGCTACAAAAGTTAGCACGCACACTCCAGACATAAAACGTATCGGTCTTGAACGCACGAATACGTGCCGATATGTTGGCTGATTTAACAAAATCATGCTTGTACCTAACTCTCTTTATCTCGGTAAAATGGCAGTATTGCCAGTTGAAAAACGTAAAGCAGAAATAACTAATAGGTAATTCTAGGCAAAAAAGACATAAATAGAAACAATGCGCTCAGGCACAGGCGTATAATTAAGCTTGAATAAACGGCATAACTTGCTAATTTCAGAATAACATTAGTTAGATGTCATCCTAAAGCATCTATAGCAAGCCTTTGATTATTGGTTTTATCATAGGGTTTATTACATCACAGTTTATTACATAATCAGCCGTCATCAGCACCTACAATACCGATATTATTAAGATCACTAACTCGAATTAACGCAAAAGGTCGTCAATTATGAACCCACGTTCAAATAATGTGTTCGCTGAACGAACAGGTACTCGTGTACAGGCCTACCTGTCACAAGTGTATGGCTGGATGACTTGCGGCCTGTTGCTTACTGCGTTTGTCGCGTGGTATGCCGCCAGTACGCCCGCCGTTATCAACTTCATTTTTTCCAGTAAAATTACCTTTTTTGGTTTAATTATCGCGCAGTTAGCACTGGTGTTTGTGCTATCGGGTATGTTGCAACGGCTGAATGGCAACGAGCCTGTTTATGCTCTACTCCGCCCTAACAGGATTAACCCTTTCCAGCATTTTTATCGCTTATACCGCCAGTTCCATTGCAGCAACATTTGTTGTCACTGCGGGTATGTTTGGCGCAATGAGCCTGTACGGTTACACCACAAAACGTGATTTAAGCGGCATGGGTAACATGTTGTTTATGGCATTAATTGGTGTAGTTCTTGCTTCACTGGTCAACATGTGGCTAAAAAGTGACACCTTGATGTGGGTTATTACCTATATTGGTGTGGTACTGTTTGTTGGCTTAACCGCCTACGATACCCAAAAGCTAAAAATGCTGGGTGAACAGATCTCAGAAGATGACCATGAGAACTTCCGTAAATACGCGATTGTGGGTGCATTGACCCTGTATTTAGACTTTATCAACCTGTTCCTGATGCTGTTACGCATCATGGGCAACCGCCGATAATCACACCAGAATATGCAGGCTTAGCATTCCCTTAAGGCCAGTAACCGATGCAAAGCCACAAAATTTGTACAATTACCTACATTTGCCCCGATTAATCTCGGGGCTTTAGTTTTATTGGGCTGCCGTTATCCTTTATAATGTTGCTCTTTTGTCGAAGGCCGCTCTTTGTAAAAGATCACAAGGCCGGTCAGTTTGCTCCGCAGTAATGCGCGTTCAGCAAACTCAGTATTGGTAAAAATAATCAGGCAGAGTCTCGGTGAGAACTCGCAGGTATCGCAAAATGACGCGTTATCGCAACTGTAACAACCCCCAAGTGGTGGTTACGGAACACTCTCGACGTACTCTGTTTTACCAAAAGGATGTAAACCATGCGCACCGTATATTGCGGACAACTTAATCGCACCCACGAAGGGCAAGATGTTACCCTGTGTGGCTGGGTGCACCGTCGCCGAGACTTAGGCGGCCTGATCTTTATTGACATGCGTGATCGCGAAGGCGTTACTCAAGTCTTCTTTGATCCAGACCATCAGGCTGCATTTGCAAAAGCGTCTGAATTGCGTAACGAATTCTGCATTCAGATTAAAGGTGTTGTTCGCGCCCGCCCTGATAGCCAAGTTAACCGCGATATGGCTACCGGTGAGATTGAGGTTTTTGCCCAAGAGCTGAACATTATCAACCGTTCAGAGCCACTGCCTCTCGATTTCAACCAGACCAACACTGAAGAGCAGCGCCTGAAGTTCCGCTATTTGGATCTGCGCCGTCCAGAAATGGCTGATCGCCTAAAAATGCGTGCCAAAGTAACCAGCTTTGTGCGACGTTTTATGGATGATAACCAGTTCCTTGATATCGAAACTCCGATGCTAACCAAAGCCACCCCAGAGGGCGCGCGTGATTACCTCGTACCAAGCCGTGTACATAAAGGTAAATTCTATGCTCTGCCACAATCACCACAGTTGTTTAAACAACTGCTGATGATGTCGGGCTTTGATCGCTACTATCAAATCGTAAAATGCTTCCGCGATGAAGATTTACGTGCTGACCGCCAGCCTGAATTCACCCAAATCGATGTTGAAACCTCGTTCATGAGCGCCGAGCAAGTTCGTGAAGTGATGGAGCGTTTAGTTCGCGAGCTATGGCAAGAAGTGAAAGGAGTGGATTTTGCCCCTTTCCCTATAATGACATGGGCAGAAGCGATGCGCCGTTTTGGTTCTGATAAGCCAGATTTGCGTAACCCGCTAGAAATTGTTGATGTTGCTGATCTGCTAAAAGACGTTGAATTTAATGTCTTCTCTACCCCGGCCAATGATCCAAAAGGCCGCGTAGCCCTAATCCGTGTTCCGCAAGGTGCACAGATGAGCCGTAAAACTATCGACGAATACACCCAATTTGTTGGTATTTATGGTGCAAAAGGCATGGCGTGGATGAAGGTCAACGATCGTGCAGCAGGCCTTGACGGTGTACAGAGCCCTGTCGCCAAATTCCTGAATGCTGAGATTGTTGAAGAGATTTTATCTCGCAGTGGCGCAGAAAACGGCGATATTCTGCTGTTCGGAGCAGACCGCTGGAACGTGGTCACAGATGCGTTAGGCGCACTGCGTATCAAACTGGGCCGAGATTTCAATCTGACCGATCTGAGTGCATGGGCACCGCTGTGGGTCATTGACTTCCCAATGTTTGAAGCCGATGACGAAGGTAATCTGGCTGCGATGCACCACCCGTTCACATCACCACGTGATATGACACCGGCTGAACTGAGTGCTAACCCTACCGCTGCCATTGCGAATGCTTATGACATGGTCATTAACGGCTATGAAGTCGGTGGCGGTTCTGTACGTATTTACAACAGCGATATGCAGCAGACCGTATTCAGCATCTTGGGTATTAATGAACACGAGCAGCGTGAGAAATTTGGCTTCCTGCTTGATGCGCTGAAATTCGGTACACCACCGCATGCGGGTCTGGCTTTTGGCCTTGACCGCTTGGTGATGCTGATTACCGGTACCGATAATATTCGTGATGTTATCGCCTTCCCGAAAACAACGGCAGCAGCCTGTTTGATGACCGAAGCACCAAGCTTTGCTAATCCGGCTTCACTGGCAGAGTTGTCTATCAACGTTGTGAAAGCATCAAAGGAATAAGCATGACCTTTAAGCGCCCGGAATCAGTATTAGTGGTGATCCACTGTCCGAATACAGAGCGGGTGCTTATGTTGCAGCGCAAAGATGATCCGCAATTTTGGCAGTCGGTTACTGGCAGCCTAGAAGGTGATGAATCGCCGCAACAAACGGCACTGCGTGAAGTACAAGAAGAGGTTGCCATTGATATCCAATCAGAGCATTTAACGCTGACTGATTTGCATCATACCGTTGAATTTGAACTGTTTGAGCATGTCCGTCACCGTTACGCGCCGGATGTCACTCGCAATAAAGAGCACTGGTTTTGTTTGGCATTGCCTTCAGAACGCGCGGTTGTACTGTCTGAGCACCATGCTTACCAGTGGCTAAATGCACATGAAGCGGCAAAACTGACCAAATCATGGAGCAATCAACAGGCCATTGAACAGTGCTGTATCGCTTCAATGTAATACGCGCCTAAGCCAAGCTTGCAAACTGGGCAGTACAATACACGGTATTTGCCCAGCCTACCCAGTTATTGCGATTATAATCAATAACAAAGCGGGTAGCAGATGATAATAGCTGAGACAGCAATACACTAAGATCGGGTAGTTCGACACTGTATCAGTACTGTAAAATCGGTACTGCGAAAACCGAAATAGCCCCAAAATAAGATTAAAAAGCGGAGATTGTTATGGCAGGTCATAGTAAGTGGGCCAACATTAAGCACCGTAAAGCAGCGCAAGATGCTAAACGAGGCAAAATTTTCACTAAATTGATTCGTGAGCTGGTTGTTGCCGCTCAAATGGGTGGTGGCGATGTTGGGATTAACCCGCGTCTGCGTGCCGCTGTAGATAAGGCACTCTCTAACAACATGACCCGCGACACTGTAAACCGTGCGATTGCACGCGGTGTCGGGGGTGATGATGATAGCAACATGGAAACCATCATTTATGAAGGTTACGGCCCAGGTGGTACTGCGGTCATGGTTGAGTGTTTAAGTGATAACCGTAACCGTACGGTATCTGAAGTTCGCCACGCGTTTACCAAAACGGGCGGAAATCTGGGTACTGATGGCTCTGTATCCTACCTGTTTACCAAAAAAGGGGTGATCTCTTACCCTGCAGGTTTGGATGAAGATACCGTTATGGAAGCGGCACTGGAAGCGGGCGCTGATGATGTGGTTGTTAATGATGACAGCACCATTGATGTCTACACCGCACCGGAAGATTTCGGTTCAGTCAAAGATGCGTTAGATGCTACCGGCTTAACCGCTGAAATGGCTGAAGTTTCGCTGATCCCTTCGACTAAAGCTGAACTGGATATTGATACCGCACCAAAACTGCTGCGCCTTATCGATATGCTTGAAGATTGTGACGATGTTCAAGAGGTTTACCATAACGGTGATATCTCTGACGAAGTTGCAGAACAGCTGTAACGGATGTCCATTATTTTGGGTATTGACCCTGGTTCGCGGATCACCGGTTATGGTGTGATCCGCCAACAAGGGCGGCATCTTGAATACCTCGGTAGCGGATGTATTCGCACTCAGGTTGATGATCTTCCCAACCGCTTACGGCTGGTGTATGCCGGAGTCAGTGAAATTATTACCCAGTTTAGTCCTGATGTTTTTGCCATTGAGCAGGTGTTTATGGCTCGTAATGCAGATTCGGCACTCAAACTGGGGCAAGCACGCGGCGCGGCCATTGTTGCTGCGGTCAATAATAGTCTTCCTGTCTTTGAATATGCCGCTCGTCAGGTAAAACAGACCGTAGTGGGCACCGGTGCAGCAGATAAAGCACAAGTCCAGCATATGGTGAAAACCATGCTCAAGCTGCCCGGAAATCCGCAAGCAGATGCTGCTGATGCGCTGGCTATTGCTATGACTCATGCACAAATTTGTCAGCATGCAGCAAAAATTATGAACCCTCGATTACAGATAACCCAAGGGCGTTTTCGTTGAAAATGTCTGCAGATATTTGTACATCACCTGATGACATACGCTGCATTGATAACCTCAGTAGCATTAGCAATACCAATAAGATCACAAGATCTCGGTATCTGTAATAATAAAAGACTGAAATGATAAAAGGCTGGATGTTTATCCAGCCTTTTCGTTATGCTATGCTCAGAAATTACCGTACTGCATGTGATAATAAACATCGCGCATAAACAGATCTATGCGCAGCAAAACAGACAACGAGGAGATAATCTGTGATTGGTCGTTTACGTGGGCTTATCGTCGAAAAACAGCCGCCTGAAGTTCTTCTCGATGTCAGCGGTATCGGTTATGAGGTCAACATGCCGATGACCTGTTTTTATGATCTGCCCGATATTGGTGCAGAGGCTACCCTGTTTACCCATTTTGTTGTGCGCGAAGATGCGCAACTGCTATATGGTTTTAACAACAAACAAGAGCGTGCGCTGTTTCGTGAGCTGCTCAAAACTAACGGTGTCGGCCCAAAATTGGCACTGGCCATTTTGTCGGGTATGTCAGCAGTACAATTTGTTGGTGCTGTTGAGCGTGAAGATATTACCACGCTGGTTAAACTACCGGGTGTCGGGAAAAAAACCGCTGAACGCCTGATCGTCGAGATGAAAGATCGCTTTAAAGGGATGGGCAGCTTTGACTTGTTCACCCCCCCTGATGAGCTTGCCTCGGCAATTCACCACTCTCAGGCGGCTGTACAACAGGCGGATGCCGAAGAAGAAGCCGCATCTGCACTGGTTGCGCTCGGTTATAAACCGCAAGAGGCCAGCCGTATGATCAGCAAAATAGCCACCCCTGAGGCTGACTGCGAAACCCTGATCCGTAACGCATTACGCGCGGCATTGTAATTGCCAAATCAACAGCACACTTGCATTATAGCCCTCTACTGCTGATATCAGCCCTAACACGGGGCTGATAGATAATAAAAGGTTTCCGGATGATAGAAGCTGACCGTCTGATCTCCCCTGTCAGTGCCCCTCGTGAAGAGGAAGTGATTGATCGGGCTATTCGCCCCCGCCTGCTTGATGAATATATCGGACAAGAGCATGTTCGTACTCAAATGGATATTTTCATTCAAGCAGCCAGAATGCGATCAGATGCGCTGGATCATGTGCTGATCTTTGGCCCGCCGGGGCTAGGTAAAACTACGCTTGCCCATATTATCGCCAATGAAATGGGGGTCAATCTGCGCAGCACATCTGGGCCAGTGCTGGAAAAGGCCGGAGATCTGGCCGCTATGCTGACCAACCTCGAACCCCATGATGTGCTGTTTATCGATGAGATCCATCGGCTATCACCGGCTGTCGAAGAGGTGCTCTATCCTGCCATGGAAGATTATCAACTCGATATCATGATTGGTGAAGGCCCTGCGGCACGCTCTATCAAACTCGATTTGCCCCCGTTTACACTGATAGGTGCAACCACGCGTGCAGGCTCGCTAACCTCACCGCTACGCGATCGTTTTGGTATTGTGCAGCGCCTTGAGTTTTATCAAACCGAAGAGTTAACCCAGATAGTTCAGCGCAGTGCCCGTTGCCTTGAATTACCCATGAACTCTCTTGCCGCATTAGAAATTGCCCGCCGTTCACGGGGCACTCCACGTATTGCTAACCGTTTATTACGCAGGGTACGTGATTTTGCCGAGGTCAAAGGCACAGGTGCTATTGAATTTGATATCGCCAATCGAGCACTAGATATGCTTGATGTCGATGTCGAAGGGTTCGACTTTATGGACAGGAAATTGCTGCTGGCGGTCATTGATAAATTTATGGGTGGCCCTGTTGGGTTGGATAACCTTGCCGCAGCCATTGGTGAAGAGCGTGATACCATTGAAGATGTACTTGAGCCTTATCTGATCCAGCAAGGTTTTTTACAGCGTACGCCGCGCGGCCGCATTGCCACTCAACGTGCATACCAGCACTTCGGTTTAACCCCCACTCAAGAAGACTAAATAAAAGATAACTGATCAGATACACCACTGGTCAGGTTATTCTATGCACATAAAGCGGCCTCTCCGCTTTATGTCATTGTGCAACTTGCCGCCTCATGGTGTCACAGATCACAAATTGCACTGCAATGCCTTTTTCCCTATCCCCAAAAAGAAAAACCCCACATTTAATGCGGGGTTCATGTAAGTTCAGCTAATCACTACTTATTGTGCAGCATAAACAAGTCGCTGAATAATTTCTTATAAGAGTTTACGAACTTGTTAAGCGTATTGGTGCGCATATCTGCTCCGAAGTGATGAGGTTCAAACTTTTTTATTAAAAAGAGAGTTTCAACATGGATTGCCCTGTTGATGGCGCAAATTATATGCAGTTGGTGGGAAAAACAGAAACGACAAAATTTAAGTCTTAATCATTAGAATTACTAATATCAGACTTGCATTGTAAGCAATTCAAATCAACTTGTTACATATTTGTTTTAACATTGATAAATAATTTAATCGTCCTACGTGTTTTACCCGATAAACAAGCTATATTGAATAAATGAAGTATCTAGGTTACGACTAACATGCTGAAATAAAACAAATCGTTTACATATTTTGCTTTAATTTAGCTGGAATTGAGCTGCATCAATTTCTGAATGAGAGTATCATCTGCGCGTGTTGACCGTGATCAATTTTTACTGTTGAAGGTTGTTAAATGTAATTGACCTGACAACAAAAAATATAACTTGAATCACTAAAAAACCTATTCCGTGTAAGGGATTAGAAGCGTAATATTTAGTCACCCTGTCATTTAGGTTGCTGTTATGTGATGACTTCGTTCATAAAGTGCGCCTGCTCACTTTATGAACGCAGAAATTGAATCCTCTGTGGCTCATGTATTTTTGCTTATCTGTAGCGCAAAAATACAGATAACGATCTTTCGTCAAGGATTGAAGATCAAGAGCTGGAGTCTTCCTGCAAAAAGCAAGGAGTCGTGATGTTAGACGTTGTTGAACTATCCAGATTGCAGTTCGCTCTGACTGCAATGTACCATTTTTTGTTTGTTCCGCTCACGATTGGTATGGCATTTTTGCTTGCCATTATGGAGTCGGTCTATGTAATGACCAACAAACAAATCTACAAAGATATGACCAAATTCTGGGGTAAGTTATTTGCTATTAACTTTGCTCTGGGTGTTACTACCGGTCTGACCATGGAGTTCCAATTCGGGACAAACTGGTCTTACTACTCTCACTATGTCGGTGATATCTTCGGTGCGCCGCTGGCCATTGAAGGGCTGATGGCATTCTTCCTTGAATCTACCTTTGTCGGTATGTTCTTCTTTGGTTGGGATCGCCTGTCTAAGCGCCTACATCTGATGGTGACATGGCTAACCGCAATTGGTACCAATATGTCTGCTCTGTGGATCTTGGTTGCCAACGGTTGGATGCAAAACCCAGTAGGTTCAGAGTTCAACTTTGAAACCATGCGTATGGAAATGGTCAGCTTTGCTGATCTGGTGATGAACCCTGTCGCACAAGTGAAATTTGTTCACACTGTAGCTGCCGGTTATGTCACAGGCGCAATGTTTGTACTGGGTATCAGCTCTTACTATCTGCTGAAAAAGCGTGATATGCCATTTGCGCGCCGCTCATTTGCTATTGCAGCAAGCTTTGGTATGGCATCTATCCTCTCTGTTATGGTGCTGGGTGATGAATCAGGCTATGAGCTGGGTGATGTGCAGAAAGTAAAACTCGCTGCCATTGAATCAGAGTGGGAAACCCACGCACCGCCAGCGGCATTTACCTTGATTGGTATTCCTAATCAGGAAGAGATGCGCACCGATTACGCTATCCGCATTCCTTATGCACTGGGCCTAATTGCCACCCGTTCTATTGATACACCTGTCATCGGCCTGAAAGATCTGATGAAAGAGCACGAAGTGCGTATCCGTAACGGTATGGTTGCTTATGACCTGCTGCAAAAGCTGCGCTCCGGTCAGGATACCCCTGAGCTGCGTGCACAGTTTGATGATGCGAAAAAAGATCTGGGCTATGGCCTGTTGCTAAAACCGTATGCACCGGATGTCTTTAACGCCACTGACGCACAAGTTCAGCAAGCGGTGAAAGACTCTATTCCGAAAGTTGCACCGCTGTTCTTTAGCTTCCGGATCATGGTAGGTGTTGGCTTTTTGATGCTGTTTATTATCGGCATGGCCTTTATCCAAACAACACGCCACAAAATTGATCAAAAACCATGGTTGCTGAAACTGGCACTGTGGGGCATTCCGTTGCCATGGATTGCTATTGAAGCGGGCTGGTTTGTTGCTGAATATGGCCGTCAACCTTGGGCTGTCGGTGAAATATTGCCGGTATCATCAGCGGTATCTTCCATCAGTTCAGGTCAGGTGTTGTTCTCACTCCTGCTGATCTGTGGTCTGTATACCCTGTTCCTGATTGCTGAGATGTATCTGATGTTCAAATTTGCCCGTTTAGGCCCAAGCAGCCTGAAAACCGGCCGCTACCACTTTGAACAAAAAAGTGCACCCGCTGTTACTGACACTAACGCATAACTCAGGAGCCAACCATGATTGATTATGAATTGCTACGCTTTGCCTGGTGGCTGCTGATCGGTGTACTGCTGATTGGTTTTGCTATCACTGACGGCTTTGATATGGGTGTCGGTGCGCTGTTACCGATCATCGGTAAAACAGACAACGAACGTCGGGTGATGATCAACACCATTGCACCACACTGGGATGGTAACCAAGTCTGGTTAATCACCGCAGGGGGTGCACTGTTCGCCGCATGGCCAATGGTCTACGCAGCAGCCTTCTCTGGCTTCTACGTGGCGATGGTATTAGTACTTGCTGCGCTGTTCTTCCGCCCTATCGGTTTTGACTACCGTTCAAAGATTGAAGATGCCCGCTGGCGTACCATGTGGGATTGGGGCCTGTTCATCGGAGGCGCAGTGCCTGCACTGGTATTCGGTGTGGCCTTTGGTAACCTGCTGCAAGGTGTTCCATTTGAAGTTGACAGTTTACTGCGTCTGCAATATCAGGGTGGTTTCTTCGGCTTGCTGAACCCGTTTGGTCTGCTGTGTGGTGTTGTCAGCCTGATGATGTTGGTGATGCAGGGCGCTACTTGGTTGCAAATGAAAACCGTAGGTGAATTGCATGTTCGTGCTCGTACTGCGGCAAAAATTACCGCACTGATCACCACCGTCTGCTTTGCACTGGCAGGTGTTTGGGTGATGAAAGGCATTCCAGGTTATATCATCACCTCGGTGATTGATCCGAACGGCCCGTCTAACCCGCTGCATAAAGAGGTGGCGGTAGAGATTGGTGCTTGGATGAAGAACTTCAACGACTTCCCTATTCTGTGGGCTATCCCTGCGGTAGGTGTATTTATGCCGTTGCTGACTATCATTGCCTCACATTTTGAGCGTGCCGGTTTCGCGTTTCTGACATCATCTCTGGCAATCACCAGCATTATTCTGACTGCCGGTGTCACTATGTTCCCGTTTGTTATGCCATCAAGCATCATGGCGGCACAAAGTCTGACCATGTGGGATGCAACATCAAGCCAGAAAACGCTGGGGATCATGCTCGGTGCAGCCGTGATTTTTGTACCAATTATTCTGATATACACCATCTGGTGTTACTACAAAATGTTTGGTCGTATCGATACCAAGCATATTGAAGATAACCCTTCAGCTTATTAATCAGCCCCTTAGGAGACAAGAACAATGTGGTATTTTGCTTGGATTCTCGGTGTGCTGTTAGCCTGTTCATTCGGCATTATCAATGCCTTATGGTTAGAGCAAACTGAAAATATGGATCGCGATAACGCATAATCTGCGGATATAGCGCAGCATTGCCAACGCATTCGAAGGGCCTAACAAGGCCCTTTTTTTATTCTTTACTTTCCCTTCACTTTCTCTTCTCAGTACACCTTGCATTTTCGTTATCTTAAAGACATGATTCGTCAACACCCTATCCCCCTATTTGTATGGGATAACATCAGAGATGCCCGTTTCGGGCTGGCAAGGAGAGCCTGTCAAATGCAATCACCCGAACCTTCCATTGACAATACAAACACACTGTTTAATTTCGATACCCCCATTGATCGTAGCCACAGTGACAGCGATAAATGGAACAAATATGCCGGTGAAGATATTCTGCCGATGTGGGTAGCTGACACTGATTTTCGCTCTCCGCCTGCGGTCATTGAGGCGCTGCATAAGCGGGTGGAACATGGTGTGTTTGGTTATGGTTACGGCGCATCATCGGTACTGACCGAGGCATTTATTGCCCGTATGCAAACTCGCTATGATTGGGCTATCAAACCAGAGTGGTTGGTGTTCCTGCCTGGTCTGGTTTGTGGCCTAAATCTGGCCGTTAGAGCGTTTACTGCCCAAGGTCAGCGTAGTATTGCCCCCTCGCCGATTTACCCGCCGTTTGTAAAATCATCAGCCTTTGCGGGTATCGAACAAGTTCTGGCCCCTGTCACTCTGCAACAAGGCCGCTGGGTGATGAACTTAGACAGTATCGCCAGTGAAATGCAGGGAAATGAAAAGCTGCTGATGCTCTGTAACCCACAAAATCCGGGCGGTACTATTTATCGCCGAGAAGAGCTGCTGGCACAGGCTGAATTTGCGCGTCAGCACAATTTACTGATCTGTAGTGATGAAATTCACTGTGATTTACTGCTGGATAATCAGCCTCATACTCCGATTGCCGCACTCAATGCTGATGCAGAGCAACGCTCAATCACCCTGATGGCACCATCAAAAACCTTTAATATTGCCGGATTGGGCGCTTCTATCGCTATTATTCCCAATGACAAATTGCGCCAACAGTTTATTAAGGCGCGTGCTGGTATTGTGCCGGGGGTCGATATTATGGCTTACACGGCAGCAGAGGCCGCTTACCTGGCAGGTGATGCATGGCTCGAAGCGCAGCTTGACTATCTGCGGATTAATCGGGATATCACCGAAGAGAGAGTCAACACGATGCCGTATTTAACAATGGCCCACACGGAAGCGACTTATCTGGCGTGGATTGACTGTTCTGCCCTGCCGGTACAAAATCCGCACCGTTTTTTTGAACATGCGGGAGTAGGATTATCGGCCGGAGGCGATTTTGGTGATGCCGCCTTTGTACGGCTGAATTTTGGCTGTACCCGAGCGTTGCTGAATCAGGCACTTGATCGGATGGAAAGAGCCGTTTTCGCACTGAAGGCTTCGCTCGAACAACAATAACAAGCTGTTCACTGACAAAAGATCGGCGTGATAATACAGAGATAACACCGCACAGATAACAAAAGCTGTACCCGTTAGTTCGGTGTACAGCTTTTGATGTTCATCTGATGGATGATTTGCAACCGTTACATTACTGAGACAGTCATGTCATTGCTGCCACCGACCATACGCACACGTACACCCGGCTGGTAACGCGGATCAGCTTTTTGTACTACGACAACAGATGTGCCGTTCTCTTTGCGGATCTCCATTTCAGCGCCATCAATCTGGTTCATGCCCTCTTCGGCCTTTTTACCTACCGCACCACCGGCTATTGCACCAGCTGCCGTAGCAATATCGCGCCCTGTACCGCCGCCGATTGTGCTACCGATCAATCCACCGACAACTGCACCGCCGATACCGCCAATTAAGCCTGAGCTTTCAGCCTGAATCTTGACCGGACGCACTGAGACAATCGTACCATATTGCACATTTTGTACGGTTTTTGCTTGTGAACCGCTGTACACATCACCCGAGTACATGCCTGTATTTGCACAGCCGGCCAAACCAATTACCATCAGCGCAACAGCACCTAAACGTGTGTTCATTGTAACCTCCGTTAGCATAACCATTATTTGCAAGCACAGAGCTTGTAAACCGCATCACCAAAGCCTGCAACGCTGCTATTCAGATACCGTTACCGCCTGCAAAGTTATACAGACATTTAACATCAGCCATATATGTACAATACTGCACATGTAATGAAACAGGATTGTCACTGAAAAACGGTAAAATGTAATAGTTCAGCACACTGCCTTAGTGTAACAAACGTGCTATTAATCAAAAAAAACAGTGGATAAGCAACCATTATCACAGATTAACAACAATAAACTAGCCATGTTATACCACGGATAAACACACTAAAAAAAACAACCGGGCAATTATCAGATACCGAATGTTGTCAACTGCTACGCTGTGAGTATAGCCGACCCTGTCACATCACAAGGAATAATTGTCTTTCCGTTACTTTTCTTAATGTGAATCGGATCAGCATTCAGGGCAAAATATGCGGTTACAGATTAAACCGTTGTATAGATTCAGCAGTTATACCTGTTCCGCTGTTTATTGCGCATATCCATTATTGGCAGAGTAGGCGCTGCCGTACGGGTAGCCTGCACCAATCAATGAAACAGTGGCTTGACCACCGTTACCGACCAACTGAACGCGCGCGCCTGGCACAAAGCCCGGAGCAGCTTGCTGTACCACCACTACTTCCTGACCATTATCTTTACGGATCACCATTTCCAAGCCTTCGGTCTGATCCAGACGATTACCCACATCTGAACCCACCACGCTACCGGCCAATGCGCCTGCAGCGCTGGCAATATCACGCCCGACACCACCACCGACTTCACTACCAATCAGACCACCAATCACCGCACCGCCAATACCACCCAAACTCGGCCCCTGCTGCTGACCGCCTTGAATTTTTACCGGCCTGACCGACACTATCGTGCCGTAACTGATGTTTTGCTCCATTTTGGCATCTTCGCCTGAAAATACGTTACCCGAATACATGCCGGTATTTGCACAACCAGAAAGCGCACATACGCCAAGAATCAAAGCAGCACCTGCTGTATATTTCATTGCAATCACCTTCATCAATCTTTCAAAAAACGCTCAGTTCACATGACTGTTCAGCTGACCGCTAAATTGACGATTTAACGGCAAAAAGACTAACGAAAAGTTGTCACAATGCTTGTCTTGTGTTTACAAATATTTCACGGATATTCACCACATGTCACAGTCTATTTTTTGTACAAAAAGCATGTTGATACACAACACATAACGGCATATTAAGAGCATTTAATTATGCTTCAACAACATCACGAATAGACAACGGGTGAATTTTTAAAGTGATGCCGTGGCGGGAAAATGCCAGCGTCGGGTTTGCATGCTGTTCATCATCAGCACGTGGCATACTCGCTTTGTAGTGTACCGTTGCCGTTTCTGATAATTCAGTCGCGGTACTCATCCATGCTGAGAGCGCTGGAATCGCCTGTAACGCCGCAGACTCCATATCAGCGATACTTTCAGCTTTTGATGCAACAATTAGTTCTATATGCTCCCATCCCTCACGTGGATAGTGCTTTGTATTGGGATAAGGCAGCTCCAGACAATCAATCATCCACGGCCCGACTGATAACGGTTGATGCAGTGAAAACAGGCAAATCGGGCGGCCATTGATATTTTTTTGCGAAAACATTTCACCGGCCAGCAATAAGCCACGATGCCAGCGTTCTGCTGTTTCCTGCGAATTGCAACGCACCGCAATATGATCGGCCGGATAACGGCTAATATCGACCCCAAGATCCGTGGCTAACTGCGTGATTTGTGTCACAAAATCGTGCAGTGTGTCAGAAAGATCTGCTAACTCATTTATCCATGCAAATGGGGTTGACATCTTTTATCCTCGTTTAAGCTTATATACACATGTCAGGATGACCTGTGGGGTTTTCATGGCTCTGTTGCACGGGTATGATACCCAGTATTCTGTATCTCTGTGCACGGCTTCACGCATTATTCTTCGGCATAACGCTTATCAATACCGATGATATCGTTGCTGTTTGTTTATGTGCACAATAATTAACTGTTCGATTGAAGGCAATCAGATGAATATACAAGCTCTTATTTCCGATAAGGTTAGCCAAGCGCTGATCGCAGCGGGTGCGCCTGCTGATTGTGATTCTATGGTCCGCCAATCAGCAAAAGCACAATTTGGTGACTATCAGGCTAACGGTGTGATGGGCGCAGCGAAACGGCTGGGTATCGCACCACGCCAACTGGCGGAGAAAGTGCTTGAGAATCTGAGTCTGGGTGCTATTGCCTGTAAAACTGAAATTGCCGGCCCTGGATTTATCAACATTTTCTTAAACCCGGAGTGGGTTGCTGAACAAGCCGCGCTAGCACTGACTGATGATAAGTTAAATGTCTGTGCAACACAGCCAAGCCAAACCATTGTGGTTGACTACTCAGCACCTAACGTTGCCAAAGAGATGGCCGTTCACCACATTCGCTCAACGGTTATTGGTGATGCGGTTGTTCGTACCCTTGAGTTTTTGGGTAATAATGTTATTCGTGCCAACCACTTAGGTGATTGGGGCACACAATTTGGTATGCTGATTGCTTATCTGGAGAAAATCCAGAATGACAGTAATGCCGAACTTGTACTGTCTGATTTCGAAGCATTTTACCGCGAAGCGAAAAAGTGCTACGACGAAGATGAAGACTTTGCTGTGCGTGCACGCGGTTATGTGGTGAAACTGCAAGGCGGTGATGCTTATTGTCTGAGCATGTGGCGTAAGCTGGTTGATATCACCATGGAACAAAACCAGCGCATTTATGATCGCCTGAATGTCAGCCTGAAAAGTAAAGATGTGATGGGTGAAAGCCTTTACAACTCAATGCTTCCGGGCATTGTGGCTGATCTGAAAGCTCGTGGTCTGGCTGTTGAAAGTGAAGGCGCACAAGTGGTGTTCCTTGACGAATTCAAAAACAAAGATGGCGAAGCCATGGGCGTTATCGTGCAGAAGAGCGATGGTGGCTACCTGTACACCACGACCGATATTGCTTGTGCAAAATACCGCTGGGATAATTTCAAAGCGGATCGCGCCTTATACTTCATTGACTCACGCCAGCACCAACATCTAATGCAGGCATGGACCATTGTCCGTAAAGCGGGTTATATCCCTGAAAGTATGACACTTGAGCATTGTGCGTTCGGTATGATGCTGGGTAAAGATGGCCGCCCATTCAAGACCCGTTCAGGCGGTACTGTTAAGCTCTCTGAGCTGCTCGATGAAGCCACCGAGCGTGCAGAAAAGCTGATTGCCGACAAAAATCCGGATCTGAGCGCAGAAGAGCGAGCTTCGGTTGTTAATGCGGTAGCGATGGGCTCAGTGAAATATTCTGATCTGTCAAAAAACCGGACAACTGACTACATCTTTGATTGGGAAAACATGCTGAGTTTTGAAGGCAACACCGCACCGTATATGCAATATGCCTATACCCGTGTGTCTTCTATCTTTAAGCGTGCCAACATTGATGAAAGCAGCTTAACCGGTAACATCATTTTAAATGATGATCGTGAAAAAGCGTTGGCAATCAAACTGATGCAGTTTGAAGAGGCGGTTTACAGTGTGGTGCGTGAAGGTGAACCTCACCTGATGTGTGCTTACCTGTATGAGCTAGCTGGTCTGTTCTCAAGCTTCTATGAAGCGTGCCCGATCCTCAATCAAGAAGATCAGGCTCTGCGTAACAGCCGCCTGAAACTGGCATCACTAACAGCAAAAACCCTTAAGCAGGGCCTTGATTTGCTGGGTATCGATACTGTCGAGCGCATGTAATTGCCGCTGATGGCATGTGTGCCAAGTGAACCGAGACTAATAGCCTCATTAACATCGGCTGATGGGTAAAGTGTTGGCCGGTATGGTTAAAAAAGAATCCCTTAATCGGGATTCTTTTTTTATCTTAACTTCTGTCTATATCATCGCTATTAGCGATATCAGCAAAACAAGAGATTACGGCGCTAACGTTGAGTTATCACCGGACAAAACTCGGTGCAACATGGTTTCGAGTGTGCTGACTCGCTGCTGTAACGCGGCAACATCCTCTTCGAGTTGTGTGATCCGCGCACTTTCACTTTGGTTTGACGCAGGCTGTTCGCCCTGTGAATCACGAACAAAAGAGGTTTCGGCAGCGCTTACCTCACCACAAAAAAGGTGCATATAACGGCTTTCACGCTTACCCGCTTCACGCGGCAGTTGCACTACATACGGGCCGTCATCACGGGTCGCCAGTTTTTCCAGCACCACTTCAACGGCTTGTACATCAGAGAATTCTGCCAAACGCTGAGTTCGGGTACGCAATTCACCGGCAGTTTGTGGGCCACGCAACAGCAAGGTGCAAATC
>CAMTGL010000012.1 GCA_947071955.1 uncultured Plesiomonas sp. | reverse complement strand
TCGCGACCCCGACCTTGGCAAGGTCGTGCTCTACCAACTGAGCTATTCCCGCATCACATCCCCTAAAGGGGCTTACACACATAGCAGCGAAAACCTCACTGCTACGGGCTGCGAATTATACGGAGATTCGCTTTTGGTGCAAGTCTAAAACGAAAAAAACTTGCACTAATTTGTTGGATTGCTGACAAATCATGCAGTTTGTTTACTTTGCCAGCAAGCCGGAAGAATCATAGATTAAAGCTGAATAAAGTGCTCACGGTAATAGCGCAATTCAGCGATAGATTCACGAATATCATCAAGGGCTAAATGGGTACCCTGCTTTTGAAAACCGGCCAGAATTTCCGGCTTCCAGCGGCGTGCCAGCTCTTTAAGTGTGCTAACATCAAGATAGCGGTAGTGAAAATACTGCTCTAATTCTGGCATGTGGCGGTATAAAAAGCGGCGATCTTGGCCGATACTGTTACCGCAAATCGGTGAACAACCAGCGGGAACCCACTCGGCGAGAAAGGCCAGTGTTTGCGCCTGTGCTTGTGCCTCAGTGCATGTGCTGCTGCGCACGCGATCAACCAATCCGCTTGCCGTATGGGTACGGGTACACCACTCATCCATCTTCGCCAGCACATCGTCAGGCTGATGAATAGCCAGTACCGGCCCTTCAGCAAGAATATTGAGATCTTTATCGGTGACAATGGTGGCAATTTCCAGCACCTTATCGGTATCCGGCTCCAGCCCTGTCATCTCCATATCCATCCAGATTAGATGTTCTTTATTGTTTGTCATCACCACTCCTGCGTTTTTTCTCGCAAACTGCGTGTATGATACAGGGTTTAAACCCTCTGCGTGTAATTACCAACGGGCAAATTACTTTGAGTAAGAAAAAGCTAACTCTCGGCCAACAGCGCCGTGTCAATGCAAACCAGCAACGTCGGCTCAAGCAAAAAGATCGCACTGTCGAGTGGGATGATGCTCTGCTTGGCGAGGCGCAAGAGGGCCTCGTGATCAGCCGTTTCGGTATGCATGCCGATATTGAATCTACCGATGGCAGCTTACACCGTTGTAATTTGCGCCGCGCCATCAAAAGCCTCGTTGCCGGTGATCAAGTGGTCTGGCGGCCAGGTAAAGAGCACCTGCAAGGCATTAGCGGTGTGGTTGAAGCGGTACACGATCGCCACTCGGTGCTGACTCGCCCCGATTTTTACGACGGTGTAAAAGCAGTAGCCGCCAATATTGATCAAATCATTATTGTTTCATCCGTACTGCCGGAGCTCTCTACCGATATTATCGACCGCTATTTAGTGGCCTGTGAACAGGTCAACATCACACCTATTATAGTGCTAAATAAAGTCGATCTGCTCAGTGATGAAGACCGTATTTGGGTGAACGAAACCCTGCAACAGTATCAGGACATTGGCTACAAAATTTTGTGGGTCTCTTCCCATACCGGTGAGGGGATGGAGCTGCTCAATGCGCAGCTAAGCGAACAGATCAATATTTTTGTTGGCCAGTCAGGGGTGGGCAAGTCAAGCCTGATTAACTTCCTGCTACCAGAGGCCAATGCCAGTACGGGTTTGGTTTCCGATAACTCAGGATTAGGTCAACACACCACCACCGCAGCCCGTTTATATCATCTGTCGCAAGGCGGCAATCTGATTGATTCACCGGGTATTCGTGAATTTGGTTTGTGGCACTTAGATTCCGAGCAAGTAACCGAATCATTTATTGAATTTCGTGACTATTTAGGCTCATGTAAATTCCGTGACTGTAAACATGATAACGACCCCGGCTGTGCGATTCGTGCCGCGGTTGACGCAGGAAAAATCAGCACCACGCGTTATGACAGTTATCACCGGATTTTGGAAAGCATGCTGTTAGCCCGTGCTCGCCGCCACTTTCCACAACGTGAAAGCTAAATACATCACCAAAAAGTACAAGCCCGCTATCAACGCGGGCTGACTGACAAACCCGACGATTACAGGTAAAATGCGCGCCTTTTCTATGCCGTCACCGGCACGGTATTGTGGTTAAGACGCGGTACGCATGGGTGTCAGGCACAATTTACAGACTCCGGCGTTAAAGGCGCATCAGAGAGGCATAACGTGTTAAACAGAATTAAAATTGCACTACAATATCTGCTGCCAAAACAGTTGCTCACTCAGTGTGCCGGTTGGGCCGCAGAAAAGCAGGCCGGCGTGATTACACGTACCGCCATCAGTTTGTTTGCCCGCCATTACAATGTGAATATGCAAGAAGCGGTGAACAGCGATCTGGCTTCTTATCCCACATTTAATGCTTTTTTTACCCGCCCGCTCAAACAAAGCGCGCGTCCGATTAATTTTGAGCACAACAATCTCTGCCTGCCGGCTGACGGTATGATTAGCCAGCTTGGTGCGCTACGTGATGACCTGCTGCTGCAAGCAAAAGGCCACTACTATACGTTAGATGCACTTCTGGGCGGAGAAACTGCACTGGCTAAACAGTTCCGCCACGGCGCATTTGCCACCACTTATCTTTCCCCGCGCGATTATCACCGTGTACACATGCCGTGCGATGGTGTATTGCGTGAGATGATCTACGTGCCCGGTGAGCTATTTTCAGTTAACCCACTGACTGCCGAAAATATTCCCAGCCTGTTTGCTCGTAATGAACGGGTAATTTGTGTGTTTGATACCGAGTTTGGCCCGATGGCACAAATTCTGGTAGGTGCAACGATTGTTGGAAGCATAGAAACGGTATGGGAAGGGACAATCACGCCACCGCGCAAGGGTGAGCTGATGCGCTGGAACTACCCTGCACGCGGTGAAACCGGTGCCGTTGAGCTGAGCAAAGGGGCTGAAATGGGCCGCTTTAAACTCGGCTCTACGGTGATCAATATTTTCCCGCAAGACAGCATTATTTTCGACAACGGATTAGAGCATGGTACAGTAACCCGCATGGGTGAAAGCTTTGCTCAGCTTATGCACCCATCTGCACGCACGGTTGCGGTTACGCCAGATGAAGAAAAATCAGAATTAAATGATAATAATCAAAATGATAATGCAGTAAGCGAGTAAGTTTTACCGCGCATTATTGTTGATAAAGTAACCGACAATACGTGAATAAATAGTGAATACTCAGACCGTCGTTTACGGCGGTCTTTTGTTCTTATGAGGTCGCGCATGTCACGACAACCGCTTACTCGCCTGCCCATTTTTCTACTCTTTTGTCTGTTCTTTTCCCTGATTGCTATTCAGCCTGCACAGGCTGACATACTGCAATCGGCAGAAAAATTACAGCAGTCGGTTACGGCTGTTGAAGCGGGCAATCTACCGGATAAAAAGTTAATCATTGATAACCTACAAACGGCACTGACATGGCTGAAAACCCGTGATGATGCCCAAAAACGGCGCAATGATTATCAGTCAACCATTGATAATTATCCGGAGATGACCGCTGAGTTACGGCAAAAATTACTGGCGCTACAACAGAGCAAAACCCCGCCGTTACGTGCAGCAACCTCTGCTGAGTTAGAGCAACATCTGCTACAAGCTAACAGCAAGCTGCTGTCTGCCACCCGTGAGTTGCAGCAAGAGAGCGAGCAGATCCAGTCAATTATTGACTCTCTCAACGATATTCCGGCACGGCAAAGTGAGGCGCGTAATGCGCTGGCACAGGCCGAACAACGTTTGCAGTCTCTGCCGCAAAACAGTGCACCGGCAAATCAGTCACAAGAGCAAGCACTACGTGCAGAAGTGGCCGCACGTAAAGCGCAGGTTGATACGCTCGAACTTGAGCAGCTTTCTGCCAACAACCGCTTAGAACTGGCCCGTTTAGCGCAGGAGATCTCGCGGATTGAGCGCGATAGGCTGGATGAACAGCAGCAAGCCTTGCGTGCCGAGTTTAATGAAATGCGCCAAAAAGAGGCGCGTCAGGCTCTCGATCAGAGCAACCAGTTAATTGAAAATAGCGCTAATTTACCGCAATTTTTATCCGAGTTGGTGAGCCAAAACCAGCAGTTATCACAAGATCTCAATCAACAAGCACTGTTTTTAGAGAGAACAGCTGAAGCCCAGCGCACAGCGCAGGCCAACACCAATCAGGTCAAAATGGCGTTGAGCAGCATTCGCGAGCAGGCGCAGTGGTTATCCGTTTCCAATGCACTGGGTGAGAGCTTACGCTCACAAATTGCCAAACTGCCAAAAATGCCCAAGCCACAGCAGCTCGATCGTGAAATGGCCGATATTCGTGCCAAACGGATTCAGTTTGACGAAATGTTAAGCACCACATTAACTGATGAACAAAAAGAGCAGATCGCGGCATTACCTAAAAATCAGCGGCAAATCTGGGATAGCCAGTATCAGATCCAACATGACTTGCTAACCTCTCTGATCACCGGTACGGATACCAGTATTTTAGAGTTAGCAAAGTTAAAAGTGGCCACCAATCAGCAGATTGATGCGCTCAAAGAGATCAAAATTGCCACCAACCGCTATCTGTTTTGGCTGCCCGATCTCAACCCCATAGGCTTTAGCTTTCCGCTGGCCGTGCTCAATGATATGCATCAGATTGTCTCGATGGATATCGCCGGACAAATTGCGCAGGGTTTTGCCGAAAGCGTACAGAGCGAAAGCGTTATCTGGATGATTGTGGCACTCTGCTTGGTGATTGCGGCTCGATACAGCCGTAACCGCTACCTCTGCTTTCTTGATATGGCCTCAAGCCGTGTCGGTAAAGTTACGCTCGACTCTTTCGGACTAACGCTGCGAACGCTTATTTGGTCAACTTGGTATGCACTGCCAGTACCCATTTTATTGGCCGCAGTGGGTAATGGCTTGCTCAATGCTTGGGCATATCCGGCCGCGATTGCATTTGGCGAAAGCCTACTTAGCCTCGTTCCGGTCATCAGCCTGTTTGTACTGACCGCCAATTTTGCCCGCGCCAAGGGGCTGTTTATCACCCATTTTGGCTGGAACAGTCAGCAAGTCAGCCGCGCGATGCGCTATTACGCAGTTTCACTGACCAGTTTTGTGCCGCTGTGGTGTATTTCTGATGCACTCAATTCACTCAATGATCGCCAGTTTAACGATACACTGGTCAGGCTTGCCTTTATCGGCCTGTGTATCGTGTTGATGGTACTGACCGCCAGCCTAAAACGCGCCAAAGTTCCGCTGTATCTGAACGCGCAAGGTTCGGGCCAGAACATGATTAACTATCTGTTGTGGGGGGTGGTACTGGCAACCCCACCACTGGCAATTTTGTTCACCTGTTTAGGCTATCTCTCAACCTCACGCGCCCTGCTGGCTCGGGTGGAAGTCTCTTTAGTTGTCTGGCTGTTTCTACTGCTGATCTACTACCTCACCCGCCGCTGGATGCTGATCCAACGTCGCCGCATCGCCTTCGATCGCGCCAAGCATCGCCGCTCTGAGATCCTCGCCCAGCGGGCACGTAACGATGATGACAGCAACAGCAGCAACGATACGGCACTCGATATGATCGAAGAGCCGGTGATTGATCTGGATGTGATCAGCGCCAAATCATTGCAACTGATTCGCTCGATCATTTCACTGGCGGCACTCGGTTCACTGGTACTGATCTGGTCAGAGCTGCATTCGGCATTTGCATTTTTAGACAATGTGAATTTGTGGAATGTGATGGATATCAGCAATGGGGTTGAGAGTATCCAACCTATCACCCTCGGTTCACTGCTGTTTGCCGGTCTTTCGCTGATGATCACCGCCAAGATTATCCGCAATTTACCAGCACTGATGGAGCTGGCTCTGCTGCAACATTTAGACCTGACTCCGGGCACCGGTTATGCCATCACTACACTCACCAAATACTCGATTATTATTCTGGGGATCATGATCACCGCCTCGATGATCGGGGTGGATTGGGGAAAGTTACAGTGGTTAGTGGCGGCACTGGGTGTCGGGCTGGGGTTTGGTCTGCAAGAGATCTTTGCCAACTTTATCTCCGGCCTGATCATCTTGTTTGAAAAACCGATCCGAATTGGCGATACCGTCACGATCCGCGACCTGACCGGTACGATCACCAAAATCAACACCCGCGCGACCACTATTGTGGATTGGGATCGCAAAGAGATCATTGTGCCGAACAAGGCCTTTATTACCGAGCAGTTCATCAACTGGTCACTGTCAGACCCGATCACCCGTATTGTACTGCGCATTCCTGCACCGTCTGACGCAGACAGTGAGCTTGTCAGCCGTCTGATCGAACAGGCCGCACGGCATACCACCAATGCGCTGGAAACACCGGCCCCTGAGGTCTATTTAGTAGACCTGCAACAGGGTATTCCGCTGTATGAAATTCGCCTGTACGCCGCGGAAATGGGGCATCGGATGCCTATTCGCAATGAGCTACACAAAAATGTGCTGGCTCTGTTCCGCGCTCATCAGCTTGAACTGCCATATCCACCAAGCCAAATCCGAGTTGAGACGATGAAAGCGGCACAAGTGTTCAAAACAGGTGGACTGTAATGGTGAGAAATGGCGTATTCTGCCAAAGCATTTAATGTTGAGAAGAGTTTGATGCGGAAGGATACGTGAAAACATAAGAACAGACAAATGCGAATGATAACTTATTGCATTTGCATGAGGTCTGTTTTATGGTGATAACCATAATCTATAGGGTAAACGTCTGTAAGGTAAACCTGTAGGGTAAAAGCACAATCATCAGCATAACCTCTGAACCGGTTTCAGCAAAACGGCCACCTTGTAGGGTGGCCGTAATCGGCAGGTAACGGCATGCAGCACATTGGCCTTTAAGCAATATCAATCGGGAAGGCGATAACCTCGCTGATATGCTCTGCACCCACAGAGATCATCAGTAAACGCTCCACGCCCAACGCCACACCAGAGCAATCGGGAATACCCGCTTCTACGGCTGCCATCAGGCGCTCATCAATTGGGTAAGTTGCCAGCCCGCGTGATGCGCGTTTTAAGTTCTCTTGCTCTAAGCGCTTACGCAGCTCATCAATATCGGCCAGTTCATGAAAGCCGTCAGCCAGCTCTAATCCCTTAAAATAGAGTTGAAAACGTTCCGCAACGCGATGATCTTCAGAGCTAATTTGTGCCAGCTCTGCTTGATTCGCTGGGAAGTGATACACAAATGCCGGTTTTTCAGCGCCCAGATTTGGCACTACCGCATGCTGAAACAGCACATGCAACAGACAATCACGATCTTCACAATTAATTTCAGCCACCAGCCCTTGCTGTTGCACCTGCTCTAACAACACCGCTTTATCGGCTGATAAAGGGTCTATATTTAAGTGGCGCAAAAAGGCCTGCTGATAAGTTAGGCTCTCTGCCGCTTCACAATCCAACACCTGCTGCACCAGATCATCCACTTCATTGATCAGGCGGTACATGTCAAAACAGGGGCGATACCACTCTAGAATCGTAAATTCAGGATTATGCTGACGATCGGCATCCTTGTTACGGAAAGATTTGGCCAACTGAAAGATCGGCCCACTGCCTGCCGCCAGCAAGCGCTTCATATGGTACTCAGGGTTGGTGGTCAGATAGAGCTTCTGACTTTCACAGGTATCGCAGCCCTGATAATCCAGCTGAAAGGGGAATTGATAGACATCCGCTAGCGTGGTTTGGCTCATCGAAGGCGTGTCGACTTCCAGCACACCACGATCAGCAAAAAAACGACGAACATCTGCCAGCATCGCAGCGCGTTTGAGTAAGTTACTCATGGGTGCTGTGGGTTGCCAGCTTACCGATTCGCTCATGATTTCCTCTGATTTACCGATTCAATTGGTGCCGCAGTCTACGCGTGCTCGCCCCGACACACAAATCTGACAGATCATTCCCTTTTATAGGATGATGCCTGAATGTAAAAATCTGCGTTAAAGTATATAAAAAGTGAAATATTCCACGGTTAATGTGAAAGTAATGGGGTTATTTCTGCTTTTATGACTTTGTGCGATTTTTTGCGCTTGATCACGAATTCAGATCTTACTACCTCTTAACGGTGAGGAAAGTCTCAAAAGAGGTGACTACATCAAGTTTTGTTACAGATCACAGTTCTACAATAGCATCGCTGAAACCAAGGATTTTACCCCTTAGTTCTTTTTATTAATCCCGATGACTATTTTGTCAACATTTCGGAGGAATGCTGTGCAGACCTTTACCGCAGACATCGCCATCATTGGTGCGGGTGGCGCGGGCTTGCGTGCCGCTATTGCCGCAGCTGAAGCGAACCCAAATCTTAAGATCGCGTTAGTATCCAAGGTATACCCTATGCGCAGTCACACTGTTGCGGCCGAAGGTGGCTCCGCAGCAGTAGCACTGGATCATGACAGCTACGATAACCACTTCAACGATACTGTATCGGGTGGTGACTGGCTGTGTGAACAAGACGTAGTTGAATACTTCGTTAAGAACTCCCCTAACGAGATGACCCAACTGGAACAGTGGGGTTGTCCGTGGAGCCGTCGTCCGGACGGTTCAGTCAACGTGCGCCGTTTTGGTGGCATGAAGATCGAGCGTACTTGGTTTGCCGCAGATAAATCCGGCTTCCACATGCTGCATACGCTGTTCCAAACCTCGATCAAATATCCGCAAATCCAGCGTTTTGACGAGCACTTCGTTCTCGATCTGCTGGTCGACAACGGCGAAGCCCGTGGTCTGGTTGCCATGAATATGATGGAAGGCACACTGGTTCAGATCCGCGCCAACAGCGTGATCCTCGCTACCGGTGGTGCAGGCCGTGTTTACCGTTACAACACCAATGGCGGCATCGTGACCGGTGATGGTATGGCAATGGCCTACCGTCATGGCGTACCACTGCGTGACATGGAGTTCGTCCAGTACCACCCAACCGGTCTGCCAGGCTCAGGTATCCTGATGACCGAAGGCTGCCGTGGTGAAGGCGGTATTCTGGTGAACAAAGATGGCTACCGCTATCTGCAAGACTACGGTATGGGCCCGGAAACTCCGGTTGGCCAGCCGAAGAACAAATACATGGAACTGGGCCCGCGTGACAAAGTTTCACAGGCATTCTGGC
The DNA here is from genome assembly GCA_947071955.1 of uncultured Plesiomonas sp. Taxonomy (GTDB): domain Bacteria; phylum Pseudomonadota; class Gammaproteobacteria; order Enterobacterales; family CAMTGL01; genus Plesiomonas. The sequence goes on along the minus strand of CAMTGL010000012.1, from coordinate 8,881 downwards.
ACGAGTGGCGCGCAGGCCGCACTATCTCTACCCCACTGGGCGATGCAGTACATCTTGACCTGCGTCATCTGGGCGAGAAGTACCTGAACGAGCGTCTGCCGTTTATCTGTGAACTGGCCAAGGCCTACGTGGGTGTTGACCCAGTGAAAGAGCCGATTCCAGTTCGTCCAGCAGTGCACTACACCATGGGCGGTATTGAAACCGATAACCAGTGCGAAACCCGTATCAAGGGTCTGTTCGCGGTGGGCGAATGTTCATCTGTGGGTCTGCACGGTGCGAACCGTTTGGGTTCTAACTCACTGGCTGAGATCGTGGTATTTGGCCGCTTGGCCGGTGAAAACGCTGTTGCGCGTGCCGCCGAAATGGGCGAAGCCAACGATGCGGCACTGAATGCACAAGTGAAAGACATTGAAAACCGTCTGCACACCGTTCTGAACCAAGAAGGCAATGAGTCTTGGTCGAAGATCCGTGACGAGATGGGTCAATCAATGGAAGAAGGTTGCGGTATCTACCGTACCGAAGATCTGATGCAAGCCACGGTTGATAAGCTGGCCGAGCTCAAAGAGCGCATTAAGAAAGTCTCCATCAAAGACCGTTCAAGCGTGTTTAACACTGACTTGCTGTACGCTATCGAAGTGGGTTACAGCCTTGAAGTTGCCGATGCCATGGCAAACTCTGCGCTTGCGCGTAAAGAGTCTCGTGGTGCACACCAGCGTCTGGATGAAGGCTACACCGAGCGTGATGATGTGAATTTCTTGAAGCACACATTGGCATTCCGCAGTGAAGATGGCGGCGCGCCGCGCTTGGAATACAGCGATGTCTGCATCACAACCTCTCAGCCTGCCAAACGTGTATATGGCGCTGAAGCTGAAGACCAAGAAAAGCTGAAGAAGGAGCAGGCATAATGGCAAGCCGTACTCTAAAGATGGATGTAATGCGCTACAATCCTGAGCAGGATAACGAGCCATACTTCCAGACTTTTGATGTGCCTTACGACAACGCAACCTCGTTGCTTGATGCGTTAGGCTATATCAAAGACAACTTAGACAGCGACCTGTCTTACCGCTGGTCTTGCCGAATGGCGATTTGCGGCTCATGCGGCATGATGGTTAACAATGTGCCAAAGCTGGCCTGTAAGACCTTCTTGCGTGACTACACCGAAGAGGGTATGCGTATTGAAGCGCTGGCCAACTTCCCAGTAGAGCGTGATTTAGTGGTCGATATGACTCACTTTATCGAAGGCCTTGAGTCTATCAAACCGTATGTGATCGGTAACGATCGCAAGGTTTCAGAAGGCCCGAACATCCAGACTCCGGCACAGATGGAGAAATACAGTCAATTCTCTATGTGCATCAACTGTGGTCTGTGCTACGCAGCCTGTCCGCAGTTTGGTCTAAACCCTGAGTTTGTAGGTCCAGGCGTACTGGCACTGGCACAGCGTTACAACACCGATAGCCGCGACCACGGTCAGGCCGAGCGTATGCCGGTACTGAACGGTAAAAACGGCGTGTGGAGCTGTACCTTTGTTGGATACTGTTCTGAAGTCTGTCCGAAGCACGTTGATCCGGCCGCTGCTATCCAGCAGGGCAAGGTCGAAAGTGCCAAAGACTTCATGATCGCCATGCTGAAGCCACAGTGAGGAATAAAATGAGCACTATGTCGAAGCGTAAACCTTATGTTCGTGGGATGAAAGCGAACTGGTGGCAGAAACTGGGCTTTTACAAGTTCTACATGATCCGTGAAGGCAGCGCTATCCCTACCGTTTGGTTTGGTCTGGTGCTGTTATACGGCATGTTCGCCCTGCGTAGCGGTGCGGAAAGCTGGGGAACGTTTGTTGGTTTCCTGCAAAACCCTATCGTACTGTTGCTGAATTTGATTGCTCTGGCCATGACCTTGCTGCACACCGCAACTTGGTTCAATCTGGCGCCAAAAGCACAGATAATCATCATTAACGGTGAAAAGCTGGCCGAGTCAAAGATTGTTAAAGCACTGTGGGCAGTGATGGTAGCATTCACTGTATTTGCCTTAGCTATCGTACTGATTTAAGGAAGGAATACGATGAAATCATCCATCCCTCAGCGTTCTGACGAACCGATCTTCTGGGGTCTGTTTGGTGCAGGCGGTATGTGGAGTGCTATTGTTTCTCCGGTCATCATCCTGCTAGTTGGTGTTCTGCTGCCACTGGGTATGCTGCCGGCAGATGCCATGAGCTATGAGCGCGTACTGAGCTTTGCACAAAGCATCATTGGTCGTCTGTTCATGCTGGGTATGCTGATCCTGCCTATCTGGTGTGGTATGCACCGTATTCACCACGCCATGCACGATCTGAAAGTGCATGTGCCTGCTGGAAAGCTGGTGTTCTACGGCCTGTCTGCAATCTACAGCCTGCTGGCGCTGATTGTGGTTTTCACGCTGTAATCCAACACACGTCTCACTTAAGTGAGACACTCTTTTGAGTTATACGAAGCCCTGAGATAATCTCAGGGCTTTTTTTATCCCTGAAAAATCAGCTCTATTCATAAAATATAATGCATCAGCCCGCAGAAATAGACGTAGACTTACCCTTATCTGTCATATTTTAAGCATTACAAGGATGATCTCATGCGAATGACACTGCTACTGGCAGCATTAACCGCGCTGCTGCTCGGCGGCTGCACACAAGCACCCAAGGGCGTAACGCCAATAACCGACTTCCAAACCCAGCAATATCTTGGCACTTGGTATGAAATAGCACGGCTAGACCACAGTTTTGAGCGCGGCTTGAGCCACGTAACCGCCAACTATTCACTGCGGGATGACGGGGGCATTAAGGTGATTAACCGTGGCTATGATGCGCAAAAGCAGCGCTGGAAAGAAGCTGAAGGCAAGGCATATTTGCTGGATAAAGCCAATATTGGCTCGTTGAAAGTCTCATTTTTTGGCCCGTTTTATGGTGGATACCATATCATGGCGCTGGATAAAAATTACCAACATGCCCTGATCAGTGGCCCAAATCTCGACTATTTGTGGATCTTATCGCGCACCCCCACACTGAGCCAACCCACGCTCAACATGCTGATTAAGACCGCACAGCAAGCCGGATTTAACACGCAAAAGCTGATCTTCCCTATTCAGCAAAACCGCCCGCAAGAGACCCCCAGCGCATAACTGTATCAGCGGATTATCGTGCTATATGCACTATCGACACAGGGCAGAAAATACGCTGCCCTGTCAGTTTACAGAGGGTCTTGGTGACAGGCGGTACTGACGCCAAAACGCAGTGCGGTGCTGCAATAGCGTGGCCAGTTAGCTCGAAAGCTTCAAGCCAAGAATCCCCAGCATAATCAGCACTAAACTGGCTATCCGCAACGCAGATGCCGACTCCCCCAGCAGTACGATCCCGACAATCGCCGTACCTACCGCGCCAATACCGGTCCAGATAGCATAAGCACTGCCAACCGGCAGATGCCGCATTGCCAGTGCCAGCAACACCATACTGCCGGTAATAGTCACCGCAAAAATCACATTCGGTAACGGCTTGGAAAACCCCTCACTGGCTTTCAAGGCCAGCGCCCAACACACTTCCAGTAACCCTGCAATAACCAGGTATACCCACGCCATAATCATCACCTTTAATGGCTGATGGGGTCGTCCCCGTAAATACAATACGTCAGTCAGGTCGTCCTGATAGCGTCAGATAAAAAGAGCCTGAATCACTGTATACAAGCACACCTTGCCAATCAACCTTGATGGTCATGTGGGTGAGCCAGTATCCCCCGCAATGAGTGACAATATGCTACCTTAAGACATTATTTGTAACTAAAACCATGTGGCAGGGGATCTGTATGGCGAACTCGCACGACCAAGAGGGGCTGATCGTGACGCCCCCGCTATTGCAACAAGCGGTGACCGAAGGGTTACTCACCGAACCCGAGCGCGCCGCGCTATGGCACTACTTTGAGCAGCATGCGGCCTCGGCCAGCCGATTCACCTTCTCACACGTGCTGTATGTGCTTGGCGGGCTGCTGGCGATTGGCGCAATGACACTTTTTATGCGCCTAAGCTGGAGCTACTACGGCCCGCTGACCTTCAGCAGCTTATCGGCACTGTATGTTGTCATTGCCGCCCTGATGACGGAATACCTGCACCGCCGCCAGCTCACCACACCGGCAGCACTGTGTGCGGTACTGGTGATGGTGACAATTCCGATAGTCCTGTACGGTATTCAAGTTCATCTTGGCTGGTGGGATACCAAAACACCGCTACACCACCTATTCATTGGCCTCATTGATCAGCGCTGGTTAAGTCTAGAAGTGAGTGTGGTGCTCAGTGGCGCTCTGCTGCTGTGGCGCTATCGGTATCCGGTACTGATGCTACCGCTTAGTCTTGCCGTGTGGGGGATGCTGCTCGATGGCAGCTTGAACCTGCTTGATGGTTGGCAAACCCCAGACCATCTTCACTATAAAGTCTCACTGCTGATCGGGTTGGGAATGCTGCTGCTGGCGTTCTGGCTCGATTTTCGTTACCGCCGTAACCCTGACTATGCCGGATGGTGGTACGTCACCGGTATGGCCGTCAGTTGGATCAGCCTGACGCTGCTCGACAGCAACAGTGAGCTAGGGCGCTTTCTCTATTTTCTGCTGAATTTAGCCGTGATGTTTAGTGGCCCGTGGTTTAACCGCCGCATTTTTACGCTGTTTGGCATGCTTGGTGTCACCGCCTATATTGGTTATCTGGCGTGGTCACTGTTTGCCGGCAGTATGGCATTCCCTTTTATTTTATGTGGGATTGGTCTGTTGGTGATTATGTTGGGGGTCAAGTGGCAGCGGCACGAAACTGATATTGCCCGCTGGTTACAACAGCATTTACCGGCACACTGGCGACCATAAGCGCAGACATTCACATTCGCGGTATTTGTAGCTAGACACCGTATTACTGAGATCGACCGAACAACGGCCGATCTCAGTGAAAAAACTCACCGAATCACAATCAGCCAAACAAACACAAATAAGCAGAGTCTTGCTCAACCACCAGATCAAACGCGCTGTTTCCTGCTACGGCAAATTGCTCACCGGCAGCAAAGGTGGCCCACTCAGTTTCACCGTCTAAACGCACGGTCAGTGCCCCACGAACTACCTGCATAATCTCAGGGGCTCCAGTCGTAAAGCGGTACTCACCAGGGCGCATCACACCTACCGTGGCAGTTGACTCCCCATCGGCAAAACCAATCGATTTTACATTACCAGCAAAATACTCATTCACCTTCAGCATCAACGCTCTCCTTGTTGTTACTCTGCTTGTTTGCCGCAGTTGCAGACCTGCTCTACGGCCATACCTGCCAATATGCGTTGGCGCATATCCGGTTAAATGAGCATACCATGTGTCACAATTGAGTAGCCAGAATGAAACTTTTCCGCCACCTTAATCAACTGCGCGTTGAATAGATCCGCCCAACTTTTGCACATCACGGCCAAAGCCTTTGGTTGTTTCACAACCGCTGGTCAATAGCACCGCCAGCAAGGGTAACAATACCCATAAGCCACGTAATTTCATCTGATTCCTCTCTTACCACTTGGCGGAGTTTCACTTTTATTATCGTACAGCCTACTGTTTTTTGTGATTATCTGCCTGAAAAACAACGGGCAATATCGTCAGTATTGTGGATGATCTTGCCGCGATTTTCTGGATAAATCCAGCCGATACCGATCAGCGTACGATCTAAAAATTGTGATCAATTTAACACCTGAGCCGATTTTTAACGCCACTGATTTGCAATCGCCCTACAGCTGTGACACTTTATATCGATATCTTAAATTACTGGATATGTATCGCAAAAAATGGCCGTCAATCTGCCATTCATGCACTAATCTAAAACAGGTGCTTACGCATCTGATGGCGTATTAATGTCATGTATTCACTCACACATGGCAAGCCAGCCCCGTATGTTCACGATGAACTACCGCGAAAGACAAGGATGCTTTATATGCTCGATAACCCCGATATGATCCTACGCCGGATCCAACACCATCTTTGGCAAACGCTCAATCAGGCCACCACGGTTGATGATTTTACCCTACGCAAACCACGCCATCAGCGCGAAAAACTGCGCCCGCGTTTTAGCTTGCCACAAGGGTTTAACAGCCGTAGCCAGCATTTTCGGCCGTATGTTGAAGAGCTATTGTACGAAGTTGACTCTCTGCACATGCAGTCAGACAGCCCGCTGATTGATGTCAAAATCTCAGCGTTAGCACATAAAGTTGAGCTGATCCGAAAAGAGATCCGCAGCCAGCTCCGCGCGGCAATGGCCAGCACGACACCCGCGGTAGAGATCAGCCATTAATCGCATGTAGCCTCACGATAATCGGTGGCAAACCGGATCCTGGTGCATGATCTGTTTAGCTCTCTGGAAATATCCCACGGATCACCGGCAATAAAAAAACCCCGCATTGCGGGGTTTTTTGCTGTTTCGATATTGGCTGCACGGGAATAACCGATTTTGGTATTACCCAGCACAAAAACAGTCGTGTAATCTGTTACCACGCTGCGCCCTGTGGCTCAAAAGCTCAGATTCAGCGCGGTAAACTAAGAATTACATCATACCGCCCATTCCACCCATACCGCCCATACCACCCATACCGGCGCCCATGTCAGCTTTGTCATCTTTTGCCAGATCAGTCACCATGCACTCGGTAGTGATCATCAGACCTGCCACAGAGGCAGCGTACTGCAGCGCAGAACGGGTTACTTTAGTTGGGTCAAGGATACCCATCTCCAGCATATCGCCATACTCTTCAGTAGAGGCGTTATAACCGTAGTTGCCTTCGCCGTTCTTCACGTTGTTCGCAATAACAGAACCTTCTTCACCAGCGTTAATAACGATCTGGCGCAAAGGCGCTTCCATCGCACGCAGAGCAACGCGGATACCCACGTTCTGGTCTTCGTTCTGGCCACGCAATGCGGTAATTTTGCTGGCAACACGTACCAGAGCAACACCACCACCGGCAACAACGCCCTCTTCAACTGCAGCGCGTGTTGCATGCAGAGCATCTTCAACACGGGCTTTTTTCTCTTTCATTTCAACTTCAGTTGCTGCACCAACTTTAATCACAGCAACACCGCCAGCGAGTTTTGCTACGCGCTCTTGCAGTTTTTCACGATCATAGTCAGAAGTTGCATCTTCAATCTGCTGACGAATCTGTGCAACACGGCCCTGAATAGCGGCTTCATCACCCACACCATCAATAATGGTTGTATTGTCTTTGGTGATAACAACACGCTTAGCTTGGCCTAAGTCTTCCAGCGTCGCTTTTTCCAGCTCCATACCAATCTCTTCAGAGATCACAGTACCGTGAGTCAGGGTTGCGATATCCTGCAGCATCGCTTTACGGCGATCACCAAAACCAGGAGCTTTGACTGCTGCAACTTTCACGATGCCACGCATGGTGTTAACCACCAGTGTTGCCAGCGCTTCGCCTTCAACATCTTCAGCAATGATCATCAGTGGCTTGCCAGATTTAGCAACCGCTTCCAGAACTGGCAGCAGCTCACGGATGTTAGAAATTTTCTTATCAACCAGCAAAATGAATGGGCTGTCTAGCTCAACTGAACCTGTTTCTGGCTTGTTGATGAAGTACGGAGACAGGTAGCCGCGATCAAACTGCATACCTTCAACCACATCCAGCTCATCTTGCAGGCCAGTGCCGTCTTCTACTGTGATCACGCCTTCTTTACCTACGCGCTCCATCGCTTCTGCGATCAGCGTACCCACTGTTTCATCAGAGTTGGCAGAAATGGTACCAACCTGTGCAATAGCTTTGGTATCGGAGCAAGGTACAGACAGCTTTTTCAGCTCTTCTACCGCTGCAATTACAGCCTTATCAATACCGCGCTTCAGATCCATCGGGTTCATGCCCGCAGCAACAGCTTTCAGACCTTCGTTAACGATAGATTGTGCCAGTACGGTTGCGGTGGTTGTGCCGTCGCCTGCTGCGTCATTCGCTTTAGAGGCCACTTCTTTCACCATTTGCGCACCCATGTTCTCGAACTTGTCTTCCAGTTCGATCTCACGTGCCACAGAAACGCCATCTTTAGTAATGGTCGGTGCGCCGAATGATTTATCCAGTACTACGTTACGGCCTTTTGGACCCAGTGTAACTTTTACTGCATCAGCCAGAACGTTAACACCGCGCAGCATTTTTACGCGCGCATCATTACCAAATTTAACTTCTTTTGCTGCCATGACTCATTATTCCTTTAGATTTTAAAAATAGGGTGAAATTCTACGCAGAGCCGTAAACGGCAATTACGCTTCAACAATCGCCAGAATGTCGTTTTCGGACATGATCAGCACTTCTTCGCCGTCAATTTTCTCGCTCTTCACGCCGTAACCATCGTTGAAAATAACGATATCACCTACTTTTACATCCAGCGGTTTCACTTCGCCGTTCTCAAGAATTCGGCCATGACCTACCGCTAAGATTTCACCACGGGTAGATTTACCTGCCGCAGATCCGGTCAATACAATGCCACCTGCAGACTTGGACTCAACTTCTTTACGTTTAATGATTACACGGTCATGCAATGGACGAATTTTCATCGAGCTACTCTCCAAATAACAAGCTTTAAGCAGGTATTCCGTACCTGCTCTAGGTTGGTCAATTAGTTAAAGGCGGTGACAGCTTAACGCTGTCACACTGTGTAGTAAGAGATGGGGGTCAGATGGTCAGCTTCAAGGGGAAAGATGAACTTTTTTTTGCCTCATGCGTGATGACCGCTGAAAAAATGACCGCCATCACATATTTTATGGTTATTGTTTGTAATAGCTTTTGGCATCCGCAGAGACGGCATTAAAACAGCCGACCATTTAGCGCTGCATCATCACCAGAATAACGGTTATTTATTC